>NZ_JAOCGL010000036.1:0-34584 GCF_029842485.1 Stenotrophomonas sp. GD03777 | reverse complement strand
GCAGGAACAGGCCGCCGATCACCACCGACATCAGTGCGATCGCAATCGGGTACCACAGGCCGTAGTACAGGTTGCCGGTACCGGCCACCAGCGCGAACGAGATGGCCGGCAGGAAGCCACCGAACCAGCCGTTGCCGATGTGGTACGGCAGCGACATCGAGGTGTAGCGGATACGGGTCGGGAACAGTTCGACCAGGTAGGCGGCGATCGGGCCGTAGACCATGGTCACGTACAGCACCAGCAGCCACAGCATGAAGATGGTGCCAGCGATGTTGATGCGCGCACCATCGGCCTTGGCCGGATAGCCGGCGGTGGTCAGCGCGGTCTTCAGCTCCGCTCCAAACGCATCGGCCTTGGCCTTGCCTTCTTCCTTGGTCAGGCCTGCGGCCTCATACGAGGGGACGCTGGCGCTGCCCACGTTCACCATCGCCAGCGAGCCGGCGGCGGCGGGCTGCACGTCGTACGGCACGCCGGCCTTGGTCAGCGCGGCGGTGGCCACGTCGCAGGAGCTGGTGAACTTGCGCAGGCCCACCGGATCGAACTGGAACGAGCAGGTGGCCGGATCGGCGACGACCAGGGCCGGCGAGCTGCTGCGGGCTTCTTCGATGGCCGGGTTGGCGAAGTGGGTCAGGCCCTTGAAGATCGGGATGTAGGTGATGGCCGCCAGCAGGCAGCCGGCCAGGATGATCTTCTTGCGACCGATGCGGTCGGACAACCAGCCGAAGAAGATGAAGAACGGCGTGCCCAGTGCCAGCGCTGCGGCGATCAGCAGGTAGGAGGTGGTGGCATCGACCTTCAGCATGCTGCTGAGGAAGAACAGCGCGTAGAACTGGCCGCCGTACCAGACCACGGCCTGGCCAGCCGCCGCACCGAGCAGGACCAGCAGCATCAGCTTCAGGTTGCCGCCCTTCAGGCTGTCGCGGAACGGGGTCTTGGAGCCCTTGCCTTCAGCCTTCATCTGCTGGAACAGCGGCGATTCGCTCAGCTGCAGGCGGATCCACACCGAAATGCCCAGCAGCAGGATCGACACCAGGAACGGAATGCGCCAGCCCCAGGCTTCGAACGCCTCGTTGCCCAGCGTCATGCGGCAGGCCAGGATGATCAGCAGCGACAGGAACAGGCCCAGCGTGGCGGTGCACTGGATGAAGCTGGTGTACAGGCCGCGCTTGTCGTCCGGCGCGTGCTCGGCCACGTAGGTGGCGGCACCGCCGTACTCGCCGCCCATCGCCAGGCCCTGGGCCAGGCGCAGGATGATCAGGATCACCGGTGCGGCGAAACCGATCGAAGCGTAGTTGGGCAGCACGCCGACCAGGAAGGTCGAGATGCCCATGATCAGGATGGTGACCAGGAAGGTGTACTTGCGGCCGATGCGGTCGCCGAGGCTGCCGAAGAAGGCCGCGCCGAACGGACGCACGAAGAAGCCGGCGGCGAACGCCAGCAGGGCGAAGATCATGCCCGTGGTTTCATTGACGCCACTGAAGAACTGCTTGGCGATGATGGCCGCGAGCGAGCCGTACAGGAAGAAGTCATACCACTCGAAGACCGTGCCGAGGCTCGAGGCGAAGATGACCTTCTTGTGGCCCTTGGTCAGGGTGCCCGCTTTATGTGCGGTGCTGGGTGTACTGGACATGGGACGCTTCCCCTCCGAAGCAATCGTTGTTGGTGGGTGCCGACCGTTGGTCGGCACTCAATTCGGTAGATGCCGACCTTGGCCGGCACCCCATCTCGGTAGGTGCCGGCCGCTGGCCGGCACGCTCTTAGAAGCTGTACTTCGTAGTGAACTGCAACCGGGTGATGTCACCCTTGTTGCCGTTCTCCACTTCGCGACGGCCATACATCAGCTCGGCGCCGATATCGACCTTGGGCAGCGGCGAATAGAAGATGTTGCCGCGGATGCTCTGCACGCTCTTGGTCACCAGCGGGCCGAGGATGCTGTCGTTGTCGTAGTCGCTACGCGCGTAGATCAGGTTGGTGCGCAGCTTCGGCGAGAACGCATGCCGCCAGCCGACATAGCCGGCCAGCACGCCGGTCGGGTTGAGTTCGTCGCGGGCCACGTCATAGGCACTGTCGGCAGTGATGCCCAGGCCGATGTAGCGGGCGATGCCTTCGCCACCGGTCAGCTGGTAATGCAGCGAATCGCTGTCACCCATCACCCACTTGCCGCCCAGGGTCAGGCCGCCGGCCACCTTGTCGGCCTTCGCGCCGGTCGCCTGGTTGTCGACCTTCAACTGGCGGACGATGCCGCCGACACCGAAGGTGCCCCAGTCGCCCTTCCAGCCATAGCGCAGGGTCAGGTCGGGCAGGCTGCCACGGTCGGAGTTGGCGCTGGCGTTGGTCCAGGCGCCGGTGACCGGGTTGCGGGTGCCGGTGAGGGTGGTGGTTTCCGGGTTTTCCAGCGCGACGCTGAAGCCGCCCTGGGTGTAGCGCACCTGGGCCTGGCGCACGAAGATCACGCCGTCGGTGGGGCCGACGAAGTCGACCGCTTCCGGCAGTG
Source organism: Stenotrophomonas sp. GD03777 (assembly GCF_029842485.1). NCBI lineage: Bacteria > Pseudomonadati > Pseudomonadota > Gammaproteobacteria > Lysobacterales > Lysobacteraceae > Stenotrophomonas > Stenotrophomonas sp. GD03777. The sequence goes on along the minus strand of NZ_JAOCGL010000036.1, from coordinate 32,090 downwards.
CGGCCGCGTCCATGAAGTTGGACCAGGTCTGGCCGGCCAGCCAGTTGTTCCAGTACATGTAGGCGTGGCGCAGGGTCACGCCGTAGGTATTGGTGGCAGTCTGGTTGCCCAGCGAGTTGCCGAAGAAGTCCATCTCGAAGAACGCACCGGCCTTGTTGCCCGATTCGCTGACGTTGTCGATGCCCAGGTTGAAGCGCGAGAACTTGGCATGGGCGTTGAAATCGGTGCCCGAGCGCTTGCCGGTGCCGCCGGCGCCTTCCACCGGGGTCTGGCCCGGGAGGTACAGCGAACGGCCGGTGGCGTCGTCGGCCAGCTGGCCATCGCTGGTCTGGGTGGCCAGGAAGTCGGCCTTGATGAAGCCGCCGATCTTGACCGTGGTGCCCGGTGCCGCGCCCGGGGTGATGGTGGTGACCTGGATCGGCTGCTTGCCGGCCGGCACCTGTGCAACCGGCTTCTGCTCGGCCTGCACCGTGCGCACTTCGGTTACCGCCTGCTGGGTCTGGCTGATCTGGGTCTGTTGTTGTTGCTGCGAAGACAGCAGCAGCTGGACCTGGCGTTCCAGTTCGGCAACGCGTGCTTCCAGTGCCTTCTCTTTGGCGGTCTCTGCGAACGCCATGCCCGGTGCGACCAGGGCGACCAGCAGGCAGGCCGCCAAAGGTGTGCGCACGGCTTTCAACGTACGGTGGCTCATGTTGCCCTCTCTCCCAAGTGGCAAGGTGATGCCGCGCGTGGGGCACGGTCGAGCCGAGACTGCGGGGCGATTATGTATAGCGGCTATTCGCCATTGGTCGAACCCGGCCCTGCAGGGCGCTCACTTTCGACCATGGTCTAACCAGGGTGGTGACGCGGCCGGGGGTGGATGGGGCAAACTGAGGGGGATCGGTCGTTGCGATGCTGCGACCGCACATACAAAGTCAACGTGCAAGTGAGGGTGCCATGGCTGATATCTACCCCGTCGATCCGCAGTTCGCCGCCAAGGCACGCATCGACAAGAAGACCTATGAACAGCAGTACCAGGCGTCGGTGACCGACCCGGATGGATTCTGGGGCAAGGCCGCCGAGCGCCTGCAATGGATGCGCAAGCCGACGAAGATCAAGAACGTCAGCTACGACCTGTCCGACTTCCACATCAAGTGGTTCGAGGATGGTGAGCTCAATGCCAGCGTGAACTGCCTGGATCGCCAGCTCGAGACGCGCGGCGACAAGACCGCCCTGCTGTTCGAGCCGGACGGCCCGGATGCACCGGCCCAGCACGTGACCTATCGCGAACTGTATGAGCGCACCTGCCGCCTCGGCAATGCGCTGCGCAACCTTGGGGTCAAGAAAGGCGACCGCGTCACCATCTACCTGCCGATGATCGTCGACGCCGCAGTAGCCATGCTGGCCTGCGCGCGCATCGGTGCAATCCACTCGGTGGTGTTCGGTGGCTTCGCGCCGAACTCGATCGCCGACCGCGTCAGCGACTGCCAGAGCAAGCTGATCATCACCGCCGACGAAGGCTTGCGCGGTGGCCGCAGGATTCCGCTGAAGGCCAACGTCGATGCCGCGCTGAAGCTGCCGGGCACGAACACGGTTGAAACCGTGCTGGTGGTGCGCCACACCGGCGGCGCGGTGGACATACAGGCCCCGCGCGACCGCTGGTTCCACGATGTGGTGGACAGCCAGCCGTCCACCTGCGAACCGGAACGCATGAACGCGGAAGACCCGCTGTTCATCCTCTACACCTCCGGCTCCACCGGCAAGCCGAAGGGCGTGCTGCACACCACCGGCGGCTATCTGCTGTACGCGGCCTACACCCATGAAGCGGTGTTCGACCTGCGCGAGGACGACATCTACTGGTGCACCGCCGACGTCGGCTGGGTCACCGGCCACAGCTACATCGTGTACGGGCCACTGGCCAACGGTGCGACCTCGCTGATGTTCGAAGGCGTGCCGAACTATCCGGACACCTCGCGCTTCTGGAACGTCATCGACAAGCACAAGGTGAGCATCTTCTACACCGCCCCGACCGCCATCCGTGCGCTGATGCGCGAAGGCGAGGAGCCGGTGAAGAAGACCTCGCGCGCGTCGCTGCGCCTGCTCGGCAGCGTCGGCGAGCCGATCAATCCGGAAGCCTGGCGCTGGTACTACGAAGTGGTCGGCGACAGCCGCTGCCCGATCGTCGATACCTGGTGGCAGACCGAAACCGGCGGCATCCTGATCTCGCCGCTGGCCGGCGCGATGGACCTCAAGCCGGGGTCGGCCACCCTGCCCTTCTTCGGCGTGCAGCCGGCGCTGGTCAATGCCGATGGCGAGATCCAGGACGGCCCGACCGAGGGCAACCTGATCATCCGTGACTCCTGGCCGGGCCAGATGCGCACGGTGTACGGCGACCACCAGCGCTTCATCGATACCTACTTCCGCACCTACCCGGGCAGCTACTTCACCGGTGACGGTTGCCGCCGCGACGAAGACGGCTATTACTGGATCACCGGCCGCGTCGACGACGTGATCAATGTGTCCGGCCATCGCATCGGCACCGCCGAAGTGGAAAGCGCGCTGGTCTCGCATCCGAAGGTGGCCGAAGCGGCGGTCGTGGGCTTCCCGCACGACGTCAAGGGCCAAGGCATCTACGCCTACGTCACCCTGGTGGCCGAAGAGGCCCCGAGCGATGAACTGCACAAGGAGCTGATCGCCTGGGTGCGCAAGGAGATCGGGCCGATCGCCACACCGGACCACCTGCAGTGGGCACCGGGCCTGCCGAAGACCCGCTCGGGCAAGATCATGCGCCGCATCCTGCGCAAGATTGCCGAAAACGCGCCGGACCAGCTCGGCGACACCTCGACCCTGGCCGATCCGTCGGTGGTGGCGTCGCTGGTGGACGAGCGCAAGGTGCGCTGATGCAGAACCCGGGGTCGGATCCCTTTCCACCAGGAAAGGGCTCTGACCCCATCTGGTTTCCCCCACGGTTCCCCCCGACCATGACCACCCTCCTGATTGCCGATGACCACCCGCTGTTCCGCGAAGCCCTGCGTGGAGCCGTGCAGCGGGTCATCCCCGGCGTGCAGCTGTTCGAGGCCGACAGCGTGGAAGCGCTGTACGCGCTGGCCGACCAGCACAACGACGCCGACCTGGTCCTGATGGATCTCAACATGCCCGGTGCGCAGGGCTTCAACGCACTGGTGCACATGCGCTCACTGCACCCCCAGCTGCCAGTGGTGGTGGTGTCCGCGCGCGAAGAAGCCACGGTGATGCGCCGCGCGCTCGACCACGGTGCGCTGGGCTTCATCCCGAAGTCTGCGGATTCGGACACCATCGGCCATGCGCTGGGCACCATCCTCGATGGCGAGACCTGGGCACCGCCGGAAGCGCACAACGTGCCGCCCACCGGCAGCGAAGAACGCGAAGTCGGCCAGCGCCTGCGCGAGCTGACCCCGCAGCAGTTCCGTGTCCTGCAGATGCTCGGCGCTGGCCGCTTGAACAAGCAGATCGCCTACGACCTCAACGTCTCCGAAGCGACGATCAAGGCCCACGTCACCGCCATCCTGCGCAAGCTCGGCGTGACCAACCGCACCCAGGCCGTGCTGATGGCCGGCAAGCTGGCCATCGACGACGACGCCATCGTGCTGCCGCCGGAAGAAGACTGACGATAGTGCCGGCCGCTGGCCGGCATTCGCCTGGAACGTCTGAAACCGCCCTGGTAGGTGGCAAGCTTGCTTGGCACGCCTTTGCTTGGCCCGTGTTATAGCCATCGCTATACAAACCAGCCCTGCCTGCGCGTTTGTCTGTAAATGCGCCACGCGCGGATCGCGATGCTAAGCTTCGCGTCCCCTTGGGGAGTAGCCGGATTCCTTCGCAGGAATCGTCCACGTCAACATACTCGGCCAGTGCGCCGTGGCGTGGACAACCATGATGGTTGGCGAGACCAGCGGCCCGCGCGCGCAACGTCAGGTTGGGCGCGAGCGCGAGCCGTGCGTCCGTCCTTGCCCGACCTCAGCCGCTGTCCATGTCCCCCATTTCGATCCTCCTGATCGGCTTTGCCATGTCCACCGATGCCTTTGCCGCCGCAATCGGCAAGGGTGCGGCCATGCGCAAGCCGGTGTTCCGCGATGCACTGCGTGCCGGCATCATCTTCGGCGTCATCGAGGCGATCACGCCGATCATCGGCTGGCTGCTCGGCCGCGCCGCGCTGCAGTACGTCGAAGCCTTCGACCACTGGATCGCGTTCGGCCTGCTCGGTGCGCTGGGCATCCACATGATCTACAACGGCCTGCGCCCGGACAGCGCCGAGGATGACGAGGATCCCTCGCAGCACCACGGCTTCTGGAAGCTGGCGCTGACCGGCTTCGCCACCAGCATCGACGCGATGGCGGTGGGTATCGGCCTGGCCTTCATGGACGTGCATATCGGCGTGATGGCCGCGGTCATCGGCCTGTGCACACTGACCATGGTGACCGCCGGCATCATGCTCGGCCGCGTGCTGGGCAGCATGGTCGGCAAGCGTGCGGAGATCATCGGTGGCGTGATCCTGGTGATCATCGGCGCGACCATCCTGTACGAACACCTGCACGGCGTGGGGTAACGCATCGGAAGCGAGCGATTGCGTGGTTGCCGGCCAGCGGCCGGCACTACCTGGCGTCGCATCCACGCATGGCGTGGATCTATTGCGCATCCCGCAGCGCGCCCAGGAAGGCGCGCAGCGAGGCCGGCTTGATCGGCTTGGTCAGCACGCGGTAGCCACGCTCGCGTGCCATCCGCTTCAGCTCGTCACGTCCGTCGGCGGTCAGCAGCGCACCCGGCAGCGGGTAGCCGGCCGCCTCGCGCAGCGCCACCAGCGCATCCAGGCCATCCATGCGATCGTGCAGGTGGTAGTCCACCAGCATCACCTGCGGTCGCTCGGCGATCTTCTCCAGTGCCTGGTCGACGGTGGCGGCGGTGATCACCTGCACCTGCCAGCGGCCGAGCAGTGCGCGCATGCCGTCGAGGATTTCCTCGTCGTTGTCCACGCACAGCACCCGCAGGCCCGCCAGCGAATCGCTGCGCACCGGTGTGGCCACGGCCTGGGTCGCCTTGGCAGGCTCGGTGTAGCCGGGCAAGGGCGCAACCCGCGGCAGGATGATCGAGAACATCGAGCCACTGCCAACGCGGCTGCGTGCATTGAGGCGATGGTCGAGCAGGCGCGAGATGCGCTGGCAGATCGACAGGCCCAGGCCCAACCCCTGCTCGCCCCAGTCGAACGGCTGCTGGTAGCGGTGGAACTCGTCGAAGATCTGCCGCATGTGGTGTTCGGGAATGCCAGGGCCGGTATCCCACACCTGCAGTTCCACCTCGTCGCCGCGCTGGCGCACGGCCAGCACGATGCGCCCCTGGCGTGTGTAGCGCAGCGCATTGGCCAGGAAGTTCTGCAGTACGCGGCGCAGCAGGCGGCGATCGCTGCGTACCCAGGCCGTGCGCGCGAACAGGTCCAGGCGCAGGCCACGGCCTGCGGCGACCGGCGTGTACTGCGCGGCCAGCTCGCGCATCAACGCACTCACATCGAATTCGCCGATCACCGGGTGCAGGCCACCGGCATCCAGCCGCGACACGTCCAGCAGGCCATCAAGCAGTTCTTCGGCAGCGCGCAGCGACGCGTCCACGCGTTCGGCCAGATGCTTCTGTTCGTCGCTCACGTGATCGCTGTCGCGCAGCGCGGACGCAAACAGGCGCGCCGCATTCAACGGCTGCAGCACGTCATGGCTGATCGCCGCCAGGAAACGGGTCTTCGACTGCTGCGCGACCTCGGCCTCATGCGAGCGTTCGGCCACGCGCTGTTCCAGCGTCTCGTTGGCTTCAAGCAGCGCCCTTTCAGCGTGCTTGTAGTCGGTGATGTCGTTGTAGCTGGTCACGTAACCGCCGCCGGGCAGCGCCTGGCCACGCATCTCGATCACCTTGCCGTCGCTGCGGGTGCGCTCGAACACGTGCGGCGAGCCGGCGCGCATGTAACCGATGCGGCGGTTGATCTGCACTTCGATATCGCCCTCGCCCAGCTCGCCGCGCTCGGCGTTGTAGCGGATCAGGTCGGCCACCGGGCGGCCCACGTAGAGCATGCCGTCGGGGTAACCGAACATGTCCTGGTAGCGGCGGTTCCACGCGGTCAGGCGCATGTCCGGATCGACCACGCTGACCCCGGCGCTGATGTTCTCCAGCGTGGTCGACAGGATCTCGCGGTTGAAGCGCAGTTCCTGCCCGGCTTCGTCCAGCACCGCCACCACTTCCCCCAGGTCCATGCCCGAGCCACGCAGCAGGCTGGTCAGCAGCAGGCGCGCCGATGCCGCACCGATCGAGGCGGCCAGCAGGCGCTCGGTGAACTGCACCCACGGCCGGTCAGCCGGTGCCGAGGATTGCAGCTCACGGCCCAGCGACTGCGCCTGCTCGAAGAACGAACGCCGTGCATGGCGTTCGCCGACCACGCGCGAAGCCAGCGCCAGCAGGTCGCCCACATGCACATGCCCGGGCCAGCCGCCGGCCACCGACGGGCGCTCGGCATACGGGTCGAGGAACGGTGCCGCACGCAGGCGCTCGTCGACGCCGGGCCGCCAGCGTGCGGACACCAGCATCATCGTGGCCGCATTGACCAGCAGCGACCAGAACGTGCCGTGGGTCAGCGGGTCCCAGCCGGACATGCCGAACAGCTGCTGCGGACGCAGCCACTCGATGCCGAACGGGCCGTGCTGTACCCAGGCGGCGTCGACCCAGCCGGCCATGGTCATCGCCGGCAGCAGCAGGGTGTACAGCCAGGTGGCAAAGCCCAGCAGCATGCCCACTTCGACGCCGCGCCGGCTGGCACCGCGCCAGTACAGGCCGCCGATCAGGCCGGGCGCGAATTGCGCCACCGCTGCGAACGCCATCAGGCCGTACGAGGCCAGCGTGCTGTCGTTGCTGCTGGTGCGGTAGTAGCTGTAGGCCATCAGCGCCAGCAGCAGGATCGCCAGGCGGCGGATCCACAACACGCGCGAGGCGACGTCAGCGGCTTCCTGGTGGTCACCGCTCCGACGCAGCAGTACCGGCATCACCAGATCATTGCTGACCATGGTCGCCAGCGCGATGGACGAGACGATGACCATGCCGGTGGCCGCCGAGAAGCCGCCCACGTAGGCGATCAGCGCCAGCGCATTGCGGCCTTCGGCCAACGGCAGCGCCAGCACCATCGAGTCGTCGGCGACGCCGCCGCCGGTGCCGAACAGGGTCACGCCGGCGGTGGCGATCGGCAGCACCATGCCCGAGATCAGCACCAGGTAACCGCCGAACATCCAGCGCGCGCGGCGCACGTCGCGCACGTCACCGCACTCGACCACGGCCACGTGGAACTGGCGCGGCAGGCAGATGATGGCGAGGAAACTGAGCAGGGTCTGCGAGATGAAGCCGACCGGCGGCAGGCCGGTGAACAGCGTATGCACCGACTCGACCACCGCGTCGGTGCGGTTGCTCAGCCACAGGTAGGCGAACACGCCCACCGCCAGCATCGCCAGCAGCTTGATCACCGATTCAAAGGCAATCGCCAGCATCATGCCGTGGTGGTGCTCGGTGGCATCGACCTGGCGGGTACCGAACAGGGTGGCGAACAGCGCCATCAGCAATGCCACGTATAGCGCCGGGTCGGTGAAGAACCCGGTCGGGCCGGTGTTGCCGGTCAGCACCTGCAGGCTCATCGCCACCGCTTTGTACTGCAACGCCAGGTACGGAATGATGCCGATCAGCGCGATGATCGCCACCAGCGCCGCCAGCCGCCGCGAGCGACCGAAGCGCGAGGAGATGAAATCGGCGATGGAGACCACGTTCTGGCTGCGTGCGATCAGCGCCAGGCGCTCGATGATGCGCCAGCCGAACAACAGCAGCAGCAGCGGGCCGATGTAGATCGGCAGGTAGCCCACGCCATTGCGCACGGCAGTGCCGACCGCGCCGTAGAAGGTCCACGACGAGCAGTACACCGCCAGCGCCAGGCTGTAGACGACCGGCCGCAGCCACGGCCGGTCGGGGTACATCGGCCGACGGTCGCCCCACCACGCCACGCCGAACAGCAGCGCGGCATAGGCAACCGAGACCAGCAGCAGGACCCAACTGGAGACCACGCGTGTGTTTCCGTCGGAGGAACCCGCAGTGTAGGCCAGGCGCGGCCGGGTGTACGGGCTCGTTGGGGGCAACCGCCCCCACCAGTGTGGGGGCTTACGCGGTGCGGGCCACGACCGTGGGTCGTGGCCGGCTTCTTACTGGGCCGGCACGCCCATTTCCTTCAGCAGTTCCGGCGCCGGGTAGACCTTGGCCAGCAGCCAGCGCAGGTAGCGCATGTCCACGTGCACGGCACGCTTGTAGCGCGGGTCGAACCACCAGCTGGCGCTGACCGACTCCCAGTTGCTGTCAAAGTTCAGGCCGATCAGTTCGCCCTTGGCATTGAGCACCGGCGAGCCGGAGTTGCCGCCGGTGGTGTCCAGGTTGGTCAGGAAGTTGACCGTCTGGGTCTTCAGTGCCGGATCGGCGGTGCTGCCGAAGTCACCCTTGGCGATCGCGGCCAGCAGCGGCTTGGGTGCGTCGAACGGATAGGCGTTGGTGTTCTTCTCGACGATGCCGGCCACGGTGGTCACCGGCGAGTAGGTCACGCCATCGCGCAGGTGCAGTGCCTCGACCTTGCCGTAGCTGATGCGCAGGGTGCGGTTGGCATCCGGGTACACGGCGCGGCCCTGCTTGGCACGCCAGGCGAACAGCGCCTGCATGTAGGCCGGGCGCAGGCGCAGCTGCTCGCCCTCGCGGGTCTTGCTTTCGTTCTCGATGCGCAGCTGCGCGGCCACCAGCGGGCCGGCCACGGCGATCAGCGGATCGGCGGCCAGGGCCTTGCCTTCGCGCGCAGCCGCGAAGCGCGACAGGCGCTGCGCCTCGTCACCCAGCTGGGTGCCGGCGTACAGGGTATCCAGTGCCTTGGCCAGCTGCTGCGGGGTACGGCCGAAGGCGGCGTCGAACTCGGCCACGCGCTGCGCGTCCGGCAGCTGCTGGTAACGGGTCAGCAGGGTGGTCAGCAGGGCCTTCTCGACCTCCGGTGCGTAGCGGCGCTGGACCTGCTTGAGCACGCCTTCGATCATCGCCTGGTCGCGCTGCTGGTAACCGCTCTCGCGCTGCGCGTCCGGTTTGGCCGATTCGATGCGCAGGCGCTCCAGCAGCAGCGCCGAGCGCAGCAACTGGCTCTGTGCGGCCATCTGGTCCAGCAGCAGGTCACGCTCGCCCACCGCCGCGCCCTGTGACAGGTTGGCCAGCAGCGCCTTGATGTCGCTCTGGTACCTGCGGTCGGTGGCGGCCAGCATCGCGGTCTCGTCGGCGGCACGCTGGGCCTTGGCGTCGCTGCGCAGCAGACCTTCCAGCTCACCGGCGGCGCGCTTGCGGTTGTTCTTCAGCGACTGCAGCTGCGAAGCGTAACGGGTACGTGCCTGCGCGTCCTTGGCAGTTGCCGCCTCGATGGTGTCGATCATCTGCTGGAACACCGAAACGCGGCGCGGCAGCACGGTGTCGATCTGGCCGGCGAATTCTGCCGCGGTACGGTGGCGGTAGGTGATGCCCGGATAACCGGCCAGCATCGCGTAGTCGCCCTCCTTCGGGCCCTCCACCGACATCTGCAGGTGTGCCGGCGCCTGGTAGGGCACGTTGTCCTTGCTGTAGGCGGCCGGCTTGCCGTCCTTGCCCACATAGGCGCGCAGCAGGGTGAAGTCGCCGGTGTGGCGCGGCCACATGAAATTATCGATCTCATCGCCATAGTTGCCGATCGCACGCGGCGGCGCGTACACCAGGCGCACGTCGCTGAGTTCCAGCTGGGCGATGCGGTAGAAGTCGGTGCCGTAGTACATGTTGGCCACCGAGCAGCGCACGCTGCCATCCTTCTCGCATTCGGCCACGATCTGCTTGCTGGCCGCATCGACGGCATCGAAGTAGGCACGGCCGGTCTTGCCGCGGGCCTGCGCCAGCACCTGGTCGGTCACCTTGTCGAAGCCGACGGTGACCAGCACGCGGAAGTCCGGGTTGGCCGGGCGCTCATCGGCACGGTCCCTGGCGATGAAGCCACCGTTGATCAGGTCGTGCTCTGGGGAGCTGTTGTACTGGATCACGCCCATCGCCACGTGGTGATTGGTCAGCAGCAGGCCGTCGCTGGACACGAACGAGCCGGTGCCGCCGCCCGCGCGCACCACCGCGCTCAGCGGCGGCGCGGTGACATTGGCCAGGTCGGCCGGATTGCCCTTGAAGCCAGCGGCCTGCAGCGGCTTGGCCAGGTCCGGCAGCTGGGTCGGCATCCACATGCCTTCATCGGCGTGGGCACCGGCGGCGAGAGTCAGGCCCAGGGCCAGGGCGGTGGGAAGGGCTTTGCGTGGTGACATGAGGCAATCCGGTACGACAGAACAGCCCGGGACCATAGCCGCTGGGGCCGCATGGGGCAACGGCTGATGGTTGGGGGCACCGATGCTGGCTAGAATCAGGCACGGATACTAGGGAAGGACCGATGATCGCAGGAATCGATCTGGGCACCACGCATTCGACAGGGCCATCTGCCGCCGAGGCGCTTGCCGACCGCATCGTCCGCAACGGTCAGCAACGCGATCCGGCAGACTTCGCAGCCTGGCTGCAGCAGTCCCCGGAACCGCAGCCCCCTGCGGATGCTGGCGCGGTGAACCTGGCAACCTGGCAACGGCTGATGAAGGGCACTACGCCGTTCCCGCAAGCGAACTTCGAGCAGCTGGCCGACCGCTTCCAGTGGTATGACCGGGACAGTATCCGCGAGTGCTACGACATGGCCGCCCTCGGCCACAGCATGCACCTGTGCTGGTTGCTGGTGCCAGGCAACGAGACCGCGCTCGCCCGTTACATGCATCTTGAGAATGCGCCGGTTTCGGTGTTGCAGGCCCGCACCCGTGTCGCCCGGCTCAGTGGCCCCTGGCACCCACTGCGCGCGCGCATCCAGGCGCTGTCCGCGGGCACGCGGCACGAAATGCGTGAAACGCTGCATTACCTTGTCGGCGTGCCTGTGATGGCGCACGTGGCGCTCCCACCGCCGTTGCAGCGCAGGCAGGTCATGTTCTGGGCGGCCGCATGCGACGCCCTGCACCATTCCGTGCCGTCACGCAGACGCTTCACGCGGCGAACGGTCGCTTTGGCACTGCTTCTGACGTGCGCCCTGCTGGCCGCCATCGCAATCCTCCGCGGGGCATTTTCCAGCTCCCCCGGCAATGCAGACAGTGATCGTTCAAGCCTGCAGCCCCCACACGAGGCAAACCCATGAGCAACTGGATGGACCTGCTGGAGCGCGCCAAATCCACCGACCCGCAACCTTTCGCGGTGTACCTGCAGGGTCTGCGCAGCCAGTGGTCCCTGGACGAGCGCGCTGAAGCCAGTGCTAGGGTGCTGCAGGCGCTGCGCGCGCGGCAGGCGCCCATGAACCTGTCCGAAGCCGCGGCGCTTTACCAGGCCTTCGGCTGGGACGACGCGGGCTGCGGCCTGGCACCAGGCGAACTGCGCGAGCTGGCCGAACACGCCTGGCAGGACTGGCTGCAACTGCCCGCGCAGACCGATCTGCTGGCCCAGCAGATGGAGGCGCGTGGCGGACGCTGGACCAGCCACGATGACGCTGCCAGCCGCCTTCAGCAGCTGCGCGAACCGCGTTTGCACCTGCGCAACCTGATGTCCGCGCTGCCGCTGCGCGTGCCGCGCCAGGCCGCAGCGTTGATGGACGTACTGGGCTGCCAGGAGGACCGTCCTCTGCCGCCCGGCATCGATGCGGGCCAAGCCCGCTTCTGGGCCGGCGCCAGCGATGTCACCCGCCTCACCGCAGCACAGTTGTCATTGCTGCGTGCACTGCTGGCAAGCGTGGCGCTGACGTTGATGGCCTTCATCGCGTTGGCCACCACCCAGATCGCCAACACGCTGCTGCCCTACCAGTCGGAAGAGCAGCGCAGGGCGATCGTGCTGGGCACGGCAGCGCTGGCGCCACTGCTCGGCACGCTGCTGGCCATTGGCCTGCGTCATCTGTTCGTCTGGCAGAGCGCCCCTGAAGACCCGTCCGTGCCGCCTTCCCGGCTGCGTTGGCTGGCCCTGCCGGTCGCCTGCGCAGCCATCGCAGTGGTCGGTACCGCCGTCTACCTGTGGGTGCCCTCGCCTTCGCTGTGGTTGGCACCGCTGTGCTGGCTGCTGGCCTGGACCGTGCTGGCCACGGCATGGATCCGCTACCAGCTGCGCCGGGGCAAGCCCGTCCGCATGGAATTGCCAGTGTCATTCCTGATGATGCTGTCCGTGCTCAGCGTGCTGCCGGCGCTGCTGGGTGCGCTGCTGCTGTGGAGCATGGACCTGTCCGGGCACCGCCAGCGGCTGCGCCGCAGCTGAAGAAGCCGGGGGTCGGACCCTTTCAACGAAAGGGCGCCGCCCCCGACCCGGTCATTTCTCCCGCCGCCAGTTGATCGAACCACGGTTTTCCACCGTGCTCGATTCCACTTCCACATCAAACCCGCGGCGCAGCAGGTACTTCAGCGTGATCACCGAACCGGCGCCCACCAGCGACACGCCGTAACCCACGTAAAGCTTGGGCGAGATGTACTTGCCGACGCCGATCACCGAACCACCCAGCGCGCGCGACTGGCTCACGCCTGCATCATCCAGGCCCAGCTTGGCACCCAGCTGCGAGGCGAGCAGGCCACTGCCAGCCGAGAGCGCCGCCGAGGCCGCGTTGACCTGCTGCGCCTGGTCGCTGCTGGCGCCGGTCAGGCTGCGTCCCAGCACCAGATAGGCCAGTGCCTCGGACTGCGACATCGCCGGATCGGACCACACGTCGGCACGCGGTTGCTGGGCACGCCCGGTCACGTCGATGCCGGCGGTGACATCACCGATGCGGCGCTCGGCGCGGATGTTGATGCGCGGGTCGGACACCGCGTTGTAGTTCCAGTTGAGGTTGCCACGGGTGATGGTCAGGTCCTGCCCATACGCCTTGTAGCGGCCGCTCACTTCCAGGCCGCCATTGGCGGTCATTTCGCGGCCGGGCTTGGCCCAGACCTGCATCTTGCCGGTCAGCGCGCCCTTCAGGCCGAACCCGGTCATCTTCACCTTGTCGCCCAGGCTGACCGTCAGGTCCATGTCCAGCGGCGAGGTGCGCGACTCTTCCGGATCGGCCGGGTCGAGCACCACCACGTCTTCGGACACCGAGGTGCCGCGGTCCAAGCGTTCCAGATCGATGTCGGCCTCGGGCACGTGCACGGTGCCGCGCAGCTCCATCGCCGCCTTGGCCAGGGTGAAGTCGAGGTTGGGGTTGGCGACGATGCGCAGTTCGCTGGTGTTGGACAGCAGCACGTTCTCGCCATGGATCTTCAGCTGCAGCGGCTGCGCATCGCCGAACCACGACAGGCCACCGTCCACGTACAGCGTGCCCTGGCCCGAGTTGGCCTGCGCGGTGATCTTGGCCGAACCATCGGGCTGGGCCACGAAGCTGCCCTTGCCCTGGTCGAAGGTCAGGCCCAGCGCGGGGAATTCGCCCTTGAAGTTGCTCAGCTGTGCGTCACCGCCCAGCGACGGCTGGCCTCGCGTCCCGCGCAGGCTGACGTGGCCTTCGATCAGGCCGGTCGGTCGCACGATGTCCGGCGAGAACAGCTCCAGCCAGTACAGCCGCGACATGTTGAGGTAGAGCTCACCATTAAGCGGCGCACTGGCTTCCCAGCCGGTCTGCATCCTGGCGTCGACGAAGCCATTGCCCTGGAAGCCCATGCCCAGGTAGCCCTTGATGCTGGCCGGGGTCATGTCGAGCTTCAGCGAGAACTGGTCATAGCGCACCAGCTCGCCGCGGGTGGTATCGCCCACGGTGTTGCGGTTCTCGCCCAGGCGCACGCCGCCTTCCTTCGAGCGCACCTCCACATGGCCTTCCCAGGCGTTGCCGCGCGGGCGGATGTGCGCGTCCAGGCTGACATCGCCGCGAAGGTAGATGCGGCGCCCGGACTGCGGCGGCAACCACGGCTGCACCAGCGCCAGCGGCAGCGCGTCGCTGCGCACCACCAGGCCTTCGCGCGGCCAGTTGGCCTGTGCGCACAGCGCGCCGCTGCTCGCGGCGGCCAGGCAGGCTTCGGACAGGGTGTAGGTGCTGCCGTTGATCGCGAACGCCGCCGGTGCACGCAGCGCCCAGGCATCGCCCTTCACCGGTGCGATGCGCAGCGACGCCAGTTCGCCACGCCACTGCGTGCCCTGCTGGCGCACGCTGCCCTGCAGCTCGACCGCACCCATCTCGTTGCGGGTCTGCGCGGCCAGGCGCAGGTTGGACACACTGCCCTGTGCGTCGATGTTCAGCCGCTCCAGCAGCATGCCCGCGTTGACCTGCTGGCCCTGCACGGCCAGCGTGCCGCTGTCGCCGCGCCACGGCAGGCGGCCCTTGATGCTCACGCTCTCGGCGCCGTAGCCATCCCAGTTGAGGTTGTTGCCGACCAGGTCGGCGGTGATGTCCGGCGCATCGCGCGGGCCCTTCACCTGTACCTGGCCACGCAGGCCACCGTCGGCGGCCGGCAGCAGGTCGCTCAACTGCAGCGGCTCGAAACGCGCATCGATGTCGAGGCGGTCGCCGACCTTGCCCGACGCGGTCACCCGGCTGCTGCCCAGCGACAGCTTCAGGTCACCCTGGCCCTGCGCGCCCTGCAGTGCGAACTTGCCCTGTGCGTCGAGATTGCGCTGGCGCAGGATGCCCCTCAGCGAGGGCAGGTCCACCGTGGCTTCCAGCGTACCCGAGGTGCCCGGTGCGGCATTGGCCGGCGGCGGCAGCTGGCGGCCCTTGGAGGCCAGGTTGCCGGACAGGCGGCCATTCCAGCCCGGCACGAAATAGCCGGGGTCGAAATCCTTCAGCGTGGCCTTGGCATCCCAGTCCAGCTGCGGTGCCCACGCCACCTGGCCTTCCACCTGCAGCTGCCCACCCGGCGTCTGCGCCTGCAGCTGGTGGATCGACGCGGCCTGGTCATTGCCGCGTACGTCGAACTGCAGCTGCGCCTTCTGCTTTTCGCGTTCGACCTCGGCGCGGCCGATCGCCGCCCAGGCCTTCAGGGTACCGGCCAGGCCGAAGCGTGCTTCCTTCAGAGTGACCGGCACCGGTGCGCTGCCGGCGGTGTTCGGATCGGGCGCCGGTACATAGGTCAGGTCACGCGCGACCACCGAGAAGTTGAGCTTCTGCTGGTTTTCCTGGCTGAAATCGGCGGTGCCCTCCAGGCGGGCTTCGCCACCGAGGCCCTTCAGCAGCAGCGGCGAGACCTTCAGTACCTGGTCCTGCAATGACACCATGGACGGTGCAAGTTCCAGTTCCTGCTCGCCCTGCTTCACCCTGCCACGCAGGTTGGCATTGCCGCCCTTGCCAGCAGCGGTGAAATCCAGCGACAACGGCGTGATCGCCGAGCTCGCCAAGGCCGGCGACAGCAACGCCAGATCCAGCTCGTCGCTGCGCACGCTGGCGTTCCACGTCGGGTCGGTGCGGCCATCGAACACCAGCATCGCGTGCAGCGGCTTCGGTGCACGCCCGGCCATCGCCACTTCCATGTGCGACAGGTCACCGCGGGCGACCAAGCCGACGGTAGCGGCTGTGCGCCCACGCGGTGCCGGCAACACCGCCGTCACCGTCACATCGGTGTCGTAGTCCTTGGCCGGGATGTAACGGCCCTGGGCAGTGAAGTTGCCCATGTCACTGTCCACCACCAGCTTGTGCGCCTGGAACTCGCCGTTGGCGATCTCGATGCCGCCGCGCACGCGGCTGATGTCGATCACCGGTTCGTTGGCCTGGCTGATGCGGAAGCCATCGATGGCGATGGCATCGGCCTGGATCGCCAGCGGCATCTCGATCTGCGGCAGGGAATCGGGCCAGGACGGCAGCTTGAACGGCTCATCGCTCTTGGCCAGGTTCAACGTCGCGTTGGTCAGCTCCAGCTTGTCCAGCAGCAGCTTGCGGCCCAGCAGCGGGCGCAGGTCCGGCTCCAGGTGCGCACGCTCGGCATGGAAATGGATGTCGTCATAGCGGAAGTCGACGTTGTACAGGGTCAGCGGTCCGGCCACCGGACCCTCCACCTTGTCCCAGGTGAAGCTGGCACCCACCGGCAGCCGCGCCACCACCTGGGCCAGCAGTACGTCACGGCCGGCCACGGTCTGCAGCAGCCAGTACACCGCCAGCAGGGCCAGCAGCACCAGGCCGATCACGCCGGCGCCGGACCATGCCCAGAAGCGGCGACGGCGATAGAAGCGCACGCGTGGCGGCGGGGTGTTCGGGGTCGGTGCGGACGCGCTCACAGGTCCGCTCCGATGTTCAGGTACAGCTGGAACTGCGAATCCGGGTTGTTCAGGCCGTGCGCCACGTCGATGCGCACCGGGCCCACCGGCGATTTCCAGCGTACGCCGAAGCCGACGCCGGTATGCAGGTCGATGGTGTTGTCGAAGGCACTGCCGGTATCGACGAACACCGCCGCACCCCAGGGGCCACCGTTGAAGTAGTGCTCGTACTCGGCCGAGCCGATCACCAGGTTCTTGGCACCCAGCGCGTACTTGTCCGGCTTCGGCGTACGCGGGCCGACCTCACGGTAGGCGTAGCCGCGGATGCTGCGGTCACCACCGGCGAAGTAGCGCAGGCTCGGCGGCATCGCCACCAGATCGCTGGTCCAGGTGGTGCCGCCCTCGCCGCGCAGGATCAGGCGATTGCTTTCACCCACCGGGATGTACCAGCGCAACACGGCGTTGGCCTGCACGAAGCTGGTATCCGAGCCGGCGCCTTCCACGCCGGCACGCACCGTTGCAGCGCCGCTGATGCCCTTGCGCGGGAACATCTCGTCGTCGACGTTGACGTAGTCGGCAACCATCTGCGGGTACACCAGCGTCGAGGTGTTGTAGACCGCGTCGGTGAATTCGGTGCCGGAGGCATAGCGCCAGCGCTCGCGCAGCGCGTTGATCGAGGCGATCGCGGTCCAGTGTTCGTTGATCTCGCCGCTGCGGCTGGCGATCAGCTTGAAGTTGCGCAGGTCGATGTAGTCGGTCTGCTCGTCATACGCGCTGGCAGCGAAGGTGTACCAGCCATCAAGCCAGTTGAAGGCCGGAATGCGGTAACTGGTAACCAGGCTCTTGCGCTTCTGCGCATAGTCCAGCTGCGTGTTCATCTTGTGGCCGCGGTTGTTCAGGAACCGCCGCTCGATGCCACCGCGCACACCCGGGCCGCTCTCGCTGCCGTAGCTCAGGCCTGCGGTGTAGATGGTGCGCTTGGCCCGGGTCAGCTTCACGTCCACCGGCACTTCGCCGTTCTCGTCGGCCTGGTCCGGGCGCGGCTGGATGTCGATCACGCTGAAGTAGTCCAGCTTGGTCAGCGACTCGCGCAGCCGGTCCAGCTTGCCCTCGTGGTAGTAGCTGCCCTGGTCCCAGTACACCAGTGGATCGAACAGCTTGTCGACGAAGTAATCCTGCTCGAAGCGCACCGGGCCCATGTTGTAGCGGCGGCCGCTGTCCCAGGTCAGGTCGATGTCGGCGGCGTTGTCGGCGCGGGTGATCTGCACCTGGCGCTGGGTGTAGTCGGCATCGAAGTAGCCGCGCTCGGCCAGGCGCCGGGTGATGGTGATCTTGCTGGCTTCGTACTGGGTGTGCTCGAAGCGCTGGCCCTTGCGGGGCTTGAAGGCGGCCAGGTCGTCCTGCAGGTACTGGTCGTACATCGCCGGGCCGGTGATGTCGATGTGCTCGCGGCGCACGGTCACCGGGGCGCCCTTGTCGACATGGATCAGCACGCGCACGTGCTCGTCCTCACGCGGCGCCTCGACCTTGATCACCGGGTTGTAGTAACCGAACGGCTCCAGCGCCTGGCGGGTCTGCCGCTCGGCCTGCGACAGCAGGTACTCCAGGCGCGATTCGCCCTGCTCCTTGCCGATCGTGTCGTACAGCGACAGCGATTCCTGGATGTTCTCGATGATTGCGGCGTCGTCGCCCTTGTCCAATCCCTTGATGTCCACCTTGTCGATGGTGCCGCGCGCATGGACCACGGAAGTGGCGGCCAGCGACAGGACCATCAGCGGCAGGGCGTATTTCTTTGGCTGCATGCGGCACAGCATACCGACCGGAGGTGACGATGCGAAATGCATCACGTCATTGCGGATCGGTTGTTAAGTGGCGGTCAAAATACACCGCAAAGTGTCGATTGTCGCAACCGACCAATCAGGATGCCGGCATCGTCCACGATGTCGGCAATGACCCCGATAGACAACGCCGGCGATGTTCCGGTAGTGCCGGATCTTCCGCGTTGACCATCACGCCATCGAAGAACGCGTCGACCTGCGGACGCAGGCGCGCCAGGCGTGCCAGCACCGCCACATAGTCCTTCTGGTGCAGGCTGGCGCCGGTGTCATCGATGGCGGCGGTGACCGCTTCGGCCAGCGCGCGCTCGGCATCTTCCTGCAGCAGTGCCGCGTCGATCTGCGCCGGAATCTCGCCCTCGGCCTTGCGCAGGATGTTGCGGATGCGCTTGTTGGCCGCGGCCAGCGCCTCTGCCTCCGGCAGCGCGGCGAAGGTGCCGATTGCATCCAGGCGGCGATCGAAGTCGTACAGCGAAGCCGGCTTCAGCTCGGCCACGGCGTTGAAGTGCGTGGCCGGCACGCCCTTGTCAGCGTAGTAGCCCTTCAGGCGGTCGAGGATGAAGTCGTACAGCTCGCCGACATCGGCCTGCACGTTGCGCGCGGCCAGGCCGGCATTGGCGCTGGCCATCAGCGCGCGCAGGTCCAGTTCGAAGCCGCTTTCGATGATCGTGCGGGCCAGGCCCAGCGCATTGCGGCGCAGCGCGAACGGGTCCTTGTTGCCGGTCGGCTTCAGGCCTGCAGCGAAACCACCGGCCAGCGTATCCACGCGTTCGGCGATGGCCAGCACCTTGCCCAGCGGCGACAGCGCGATGTCGTCACCACCGAAGCGTGGCTGGTAGGCCTCGTCGATGGCCAGCGCCACGTCGGCCGATTCACCACCGGCCACGGCGTAGTGGCGGCCGGCGATGCCCTGCAGTTCCGGGAATTCGTTGACCATGCGCGACTGCAGGTCGTTCTTGGCCAGCTCGGCAGCCCGCTTGGCCTGCGCCGGATCGGCACCGACCTGGGCTGCGATCACTTCGGCCAGTGCGGCCACGCGCGCCACCTTGTCGGCCACGCTGCCCAGCTTGGCCTGGTAGGTCACCGTCTTCAGGCCGTCGCCCATCGACATCAGGCCCTGCTTCAGGTCCTCGTCGAAGAAGAACTTGGCATCGGCAAAGCGCGGGCGGATCACCCGCTCGTAGCCCTTGGCCACTTCGGCCACGTCCTTCGATTCGATGTTGGCGATGCCGATGAACTTCTCGGTCAGCGTGCCGGCGGCATCCAGCACCGGGAAGAACTTCTGGTTGATCTCCATCGTTTCGATCAGTGCTTCCTGCGGCACTGCCAGGAAGGCGCGTTCGAAGCTGCACAGCACCACCGACGGCCATTCGACCAGGTTCACCACCTGCTCCAGGTTGTCGTCGGTGATGCGGGCGCTGCCACCGGCCCCGGCTGCAGCGGCCTCGACTTCGGCGACGATGCGCGCACGTCGCTCGCTCGGGTCGACCAGCACGAACGCGGCGCGCAGCGCTTCAACGTAATCCTGCGGCTGCGCCAGCGACACGGCCTGGTCGTGGTGGAAGCGATGGCCACGGCTGGCACGGCCGGCCTGCAGGCCGAACAGTTCGGCCTCGACCACGTTGGCGCCGTGCAGCAGCACCAGCCAGTGCGCCGGGCGGGCGAAGCCCCAGGCGTGATCGCCCCAGCGCATCGGCTTGGGAATCGGCATCGCCGCGATCGCCTCGCGCAGGATTTCCGGCAACAGGCTGGCGGTGCTCGCGCCCGGGGTGACCGCGCGGTGCACGAAGCGCTCGCCCTTGTTGTCCGTGGTCTTCTCCAGCGCGGTCCAGTCGATCCCGGCCTTGGCGGCGAAGCCCTGCAGGGCCTTGGTCGGCTGGCCTTCGGCGTCCAGCGCGATGTTCAGATACGGGCCCAGCACTTCGCTGTGCTGTTCCGGCTGTTCCAGGCCGACGCCCGGCAGCAGCACGGCCAGCCGGCGCGGGGTCGACAGCGGGCGGGCATCGCCCAGCTCCAGCGCGACGCCACGCTTGCGCAGGCCTTCGACAACACCGTCGAAGAACGCCTGGGCCAGGCCCGGCAGCGCCTTGACCGGCAGCTCCTCGGTGCCCAGTTCGATCAGCAGGGGGGACAGTTGGCTCATCGGTTCGATCCTGTGGTGGGGGCGCAGCGCGCAACGCGTCCGGCGCCCCGGGTAGTTGATGAAAAGCGGGACGGTGCAGGAAGGCGGTCAGGCCTTCTTCGCACCCGGGAAGCCCAGCTTCTCGCGCTGCTCGTAATACGCCTTGGCCACCGCCTGGGCCAGCGCGCGCACGCGCAGGATGTAGCGCTGGCGCTCGGTCACGCTGATCGCGCGGCGCGCATCGAGCAGGTTGAAGGTGTGGCTGGCCTTCATCACCTGCTCGTAGGCCGGCAGCGGCAGGCCCACTTCCACCAGCTTCTGCGCTTCACGCTCGCAGGCGTCGAAGCGGTGGAACATTTCGTCCACGTCGGCGTATTCGAAGTTGTAGGTGCTCTGCTCCACCTCGTTCTGGTGGTAGACGTCGCCGTAGGTCACCGGCTGGCCGTCCGGGCCGTAGGTCCAGACCAGGTCATAGACGTTGTCGCAGTTCTGCAGGTACATGCACAGGCGCTCGAGACCGTAGGTGATCTCGCCCAGCACCGGGCGGCACTCCAGGCCACCGGCCTGCTGGAAGTAGGTGAACTGGGTCACTTCCATGCCGTTGAGCCAGACTTCCCAGCCCAGGCCCCACGCGCCCAGCGTCGGCGATTCCCAGTTGTCCTCGACGAAGCGCAGGTCGTGCACCAGCGGATCGATGCCCAGTGCCTTCAGCGAATCCAGGTACAGCTGCTGGATGTTGTCCGGCGCCGGCTTCATCGCCACCTGGTACTGGTAGTAGCGCTGCAGGCGGTTCGGGTTCTCGCCGTAGCGGCCGTCGGTCGGGCGGCGCGACGGCTGCACGTAGGCCGCGTTCCAGCTTTCCGGCCCGATCGCCCGCAGGAAGGTGGCCGGGTGGAAGGTACCGGCGCCCACCTCCAGGTCGAGCGGCTGGATGAGCACGCAGCCCTGCTGGGCCCAGAACTGGTTCAGGGTCTGGATCAGGCCCTGGAAGGTGATCGGAACGGTCGGGGTCGCGGACATGCGTACGAGTCTTGGCCGGCAAGAGGGTGCGCTAGTATAACGGCCGACCTGCGGGGCATTCCGTACCCGGGAGGAGCAGGCAGATGGAACATCGGCTGCCGGTGGGCACGCCCGGCGAGCCAGGCGGCATCCCGCTGCCGTGGGGCCGCCTGCATTTCGAGCAGGTGGGTGCGGCGCTGCTGGCCGACGGCCTGGTCGCCGAGCACGAGGGCGAGCGCATGCGGTTTTCCGCACAGGGCGCGCGCAATGCCAGTGAAGTGCACCCGCTGGTGCTGCTGTCCAACCTCAAGCTGGCCACCCGCGACGGCGGCGAACTGACCCTGGAACGCCTGACCGAATGGCTGGCCCAACGCACCGGCACCCGCTACCTGCGCATCGATCCGACCCGGGTCGACGTCGCTGCGGTCACCGCGCTGGTCTCCCACGCCTATGCCCGTCGCCACCGCTTCCTGCCGCTGGCAGTGGATGCCGAACGGGTGCTGGTGGCCACCAGCGAGCCGCTGGTGCAGGAATGGCGCCGCGACCTGCAGCACCTGACACGCCGCCGCATCGAGCTGGCGGTGGTCAATCCGCTCGACCTGCACCGCTACACCATGGAGTTCTACGGGGTGACCCGTTCGGTGCGTGGCGCGCGCGGCGACGTCCGCGGCGAGGCCAACACCACCCTGCCCAGCTTCGAGCAGCTGGTCGAGCTGGGCCGCACCGGCGACGTCAATGCCGACGACCAGCACATCGTGCACATCGTCGACTGGCTGCTGCAGTACGCCTATGAGCAGCGCGCCTCGGACATCCACCTGGAACCTCGCCGCGAGATGGGACGCATGCGCTTCCGCATCGATGGTGTGCTGCACAAGGTGTTCGAGGTGCCGCCGGCAGTGATGACCGCGGTGGTCAGCCGCATCAAGGTACTCGGCCGCATGGACCTGGCCGAGCGCAGGCGCCCGCAGGACGGCCGCATCAAGACCCGCTCGCCGGGTGGCCGCGAGGTCGAGATGCGCCTGTCTACCATGCCCACCGCCTTCGGTGAGAAGTGCGTGATGCGCATCTTCGACCCCGATGCCGCCTTCAAGAGCATCGACCAGCTCGGCTTCAGCCCGCAGGAGGCCGCTGGCTGGAATGCACTGGTCGAGCGCCCGCACGGCATCGTGCTGGTCACCGGCCCGACCGGCTCGGGCAAGACCACCACCCTGTATTCCACGCTGAAGCGGCTGGCCACGCCGGACGTGAACGTGTGCACGGTGGAGGACCCGATCGAGATGATCGCGCCCGAGTTCAACCAGATGCAGGTGCAGGCCAACATCGACCTGGACTTCGCCAGCGGCGTGCGCACCCTGCTGCGGCAGGACCCGGACATCATCATGATCGGCGAGATCCGCGACCTGGAAACCGCGCAGATGGCGGTGCAGGCCTCGCTGACCGGCCATCTGGTGCTGTCCACCCTGCACACCAACGATGCACCGTCGGCGGTCACCCGCCTGCTCGACCTGGGCGTGCCGCACTACCTGCTGGCCAGCACCCTCAACGGCATCCTCGCCCAACGCCTGGTGCGCACCCTGTGCCCGCACTGCAAGCAGCCGCACACCCTCGGTGCGGCCGACTGGGCGGTGCTGGCTGATAGCCAGGCTGCATATCCAGATGCCGCCACGCCCTGTCGTCCGGTCGGTTGCCTGGAGTGCCGGCGCACCGGATTCCTCGGCCGCATCGGCCTGTATGAGTTGCTGCCATTGGGCTCGCGGCTGCGCGGGCAGATCCGCGCCGACATGGATCTGGCCGGTTTCACCCGTGCCGCGCGCGCTGAAGGGCTGCGAACCCTGCGCCAGGCCGGGCTTGAAAAGGTGGCGCAGGGGCTGACTACAATCGAGGAAGTCCTGTCAGTGCTGCCGCCCCCGGATGAACCCAGCCCCCTTCCTGATCCTTGAAACCGGCCGCCCGGTACCGTCGCTGCGCCGCTACGGGCGCTTTCCGCACTGGATCCGCGTCGCCGCCGGGCTGGAGGAACATGAGACGGTGGTGGTCGATGTCGAACACGGTGGCGCCCTGCCCGATCCGCACGGTTTTGCCGGGGTACTGGTGACCGGCTCGGCCGCCTTCGTTACTGACCACGCCGACTGGAGCGAGCGCAGCGCGGCGTGGCTGCGCCAGACCGCCCACGCTGACCTGCCGGTGTTCGGCATCTGCTACGGCCACCAGCTGCTGGCGCATGCGCTGGGCGGTGAGGTGGCCTACAACCCGGCCGGGCGCGAGTCCGGCACGATCGAACTGGAGCTGCAGCCACAGGCGGCACAGGATCCGCTGTTCCAGGGCCTGCCGCAGCACTTTGCCGCCCACGCCACCCACCTGCAGACCGTGCTGCGCGCGCCCGACGGTGCCGAGGTGCTTGCACGCTCGCCGCTGGATGGCTGCCACGCGTTCCGCTGGGGGCGCCAGGCCTGGGGCGTGCAGTTCCACCCCGAATTCGCCACCCACCACATGCGCGGCTACGTGCGCGCCCGCGCCGACTGCATCGGCCGCCACGGCGGCTGTGCGCGCAGCATCGAGCGCGCAGTCAGCGCCGCACCGCTGGCCCGCCAGCTGCTGCGCCGCTTCGTCCGACAGGCGCGGCTGTCTTCAGCCCAGCCGGCGGCAAAACAGGGATAATCAGCGGCACGGGCAACCGCCCGTCCCCTCCTGTCCTTCCCGGATGTCCATGAAAGAGATTCGCAAGCTGCCGGCCTCGGCGGGCGCCCAGTGGTTGCTGGATACGTTCTCGCTGTATCGGCGTGCGCCGCTGCAGCTGGCCCGGATCGGCCTGGCCTGGCTGCTGGTGAGCTGGGTGGTCACCCTGTTGTCGACGCTGATTCCCGGCGCCGCCGGCATGGCCGTGCAGCTGATGACCCTGGCCATCTCGCCGATCATGTTCGGCGGCATGCTCTACGCCGTGGGTGAGATCGACGAAGGCCGCCCGGGCCTGTCCTCGCACCTGCTGCAGCCGATCCGCGACCACCGCGTCAGCCACCTGCTGGTGCCGCTGGCGATCCAGGTGCTGGCGGTACTGCTGCTGGGCGCGCTGCTGTTCATGATGATCGGCCGCGAAGGCTTCACCGCCTTCAGCGAGGTCATGACCAAGATGGAAGAGATCAGCCGCAGTGGCCAGCAGATCAAGCCGGACGATGCCGCGGCGCTGGTGGCCAACCTGCCGGCCAAGCGCATCGCGCTGTGGATGCTGCTGGTGTTCCTGAGCGCGGTCGCACTGTCGCTGGCAATGTTCACCCAACCGGCGCTGGTGGTGTTCGACAAGCAGAGCGGCATGCACGCGCTGCGCCTGAGCCTGCAGGGCTGCATCGAGAACATCGGCGCGATGATCGTGTTCGCCGTGCTCGGCCTGATCGCCGCGTTCTGCATCTACATCCTGTTCGTGATCGTGATCCAGATCGCGATGCTGATCGGTGGCCCGCTGGCCGCCGCCTTCATCGCCCAGCTGGTGCTGACCACGGTGCTGATGCCGCTGTATGTCGGCGCGGTCTATGCCGCGTGGAAGCAGATGTTCGTGCACCGTGGCAGTCGCGCCGCACCGCCGGTCCCGACCACCCCGACCTCAAGCGACATCTTCCACGCCTGACGAAAAAGGGGACGGAGGGGATTAAGTCGTTTGTGCCACTGTGCCGATAGCGACTTAATCCCCTCCGTCCCCTTTTGTTTTTTTCAGGCGGCGGGTTTCTTCACGGCCGACGACGGCACCAGCCAGCGTGCGGCGTGGATGCCCAGCTCGTAGAGCAGGCACATCGGGATCGCCAGCATCAGCTGCGAGACCACGTCCGGCGGGGTCAGCACCGCCGCCAGCACGAAGATGCCGACGATCGCGTAGCCACGGCCTTCCTTGAACTGCTGCGGCGTCACCCAGCCCAGCAGCACCAGGATCACCATCGCCACCGGCAGTTCGAAGCTGCCACCGAAGGCGAAGAAGATCGCCAGCACGAAATCCAGGTAGGCATTCGCATCCGGGGTGATCGCGATCACGTCCGGGCTGAAGGTGGTCAGGAAATGGAACACCGCCGGCAGCACCAGGAAGTAGGCGAAGGCACAGCCGGTGTAGAACAGCAGTACCGAAGACACCAGCAGCGGCACCGCCAGGCGCTTCTCACGCGCGTAAAGCCCCGGGGCGACGAAGGCCCACAGCTGGTACAGCAGCCACGGCACCGCCACGAACAGGGCAACGAAGAAGGTCAGCTTCAATGGCGCGAAGAAGGCGCCGGCCGGATTGGTCGCGATCATCGTCTGCCCGTTGGGCAGCTGCGAGACCAGCGGTTCGGCCAGCGCGTTGTACAGCTTCTGGGTAAACGGCAGCAGCGCCAGCAGCACCACGCCCAGGCCCAGCAATGCGCGCACCAGGCGGCCGCGCAGTTCCACCAGATGTTCGACCAGCGAGCTTTCGCCGAAATCCTGTTCACTCATGGCTGGCGCTCCGTGCGCTGCGGCGTCGGAGCACCGGCTTCAGGGGGTGTCGCCGGCATCGGCTCTGGCGCAATGCCCTCCTGTACCGGTGCATCGGCAGGCGGCAGGCCGCCCATATGCGGCGGCGGATCCGCAGGCGCCGGCGCGCGTACTTCCTGCGCCAGCGTATCGCCCTGCTGCTGCGCCTGCTGCGCTTCGCGACGAATCGCCTCGCCGCTGGCGCGCAGCTGGTTCTCGGTGTCCTGCATGCCCTGGCGCACTTCCTGCATCTGCCGCTTGATGTCCTCGGCCTGCAGTTCGCGTTCCAGTTCCTGTTTCACCGAATCCCACTGATTGCGGGCACGGCGCACCCACAGGCCAGCGAAGCGGGCCGCCTTGGGCAGGCGCTCGGGACCGAGCACCACCAGGGCGACCACCGCGATCACCAGCAGTTCGCTGAAGCCGATATCAAACACCGCAACCGCTCCGGATCAGCGAGGGGTGCGGTCGTGCTCGTCCTGCGCGGTGCGCGAGGCGTCCTGGCTGCGCGACTCATCGCCCAGCTGCGCGTTCGGCTTGTCTTCGTCGCGCATGCCCTTCTTGAATTCCTTGACCGCCGAGCCGAGGTCCTTGGCGCCACTGGTCAGGCGCTTGGTGCCGAACACCAGCAGGACGATGGCCAGCACGACCAACCAATGCCAGATGCTGAAACTGCCCATAAAGACGCTCGTTACGTTAGTGATCAGGCTGTCGAGCATAGCGCACCGGGTGTCAGCCGGCGCGCGTGACGAAAGTCAGTTTCCGCCCAGCGTTTCCGTGCGGATTTCGCCGTCGTTGACCGGCTGGAAGCCCTGCTGCTGCGGCGGCGGGTTCTGCGGCACGTTCTGCAGCGGCGCGGTGGTGGCTTCGGTTGGGGCAGCCGGCGCTGCCTGAACAGGCGCCGGCGCAACCGCCGGGGTCGCCGCCGGACGCGGTGCACTGCCACCGTTGCCGTTGCGGTTGTTGCGGGCGGCGTAGGTGGCCTCTTCCAGACGATCACGGAAGGCGACCACGTCCATCGACGGCGAACCGGCGGCGCGACCTTCGAAGATCATGCGCGGCGTGGTGTTGCTGCCGTAGGCGTCAAGGTTGGCGGCATCGTCGATCTGCAGCACCGCACCATCCAGCGCGACGCCCGCGAACAGCCCACGGGCACGCGACCAGGACCAGATCTCGGCCTTCAGCTGGCCGTCGGTGGCGGCGGCGGCATTGCGGCCGACCGGACCGGCGGCAACGCCAGCATCGGCGCCGAGCGTGAACTTGCCGTTGACCAGATTGTCCAGGCTGCGGTCGTTGCGGAACACCAGAACCACATCCGAAGATTGCACGCCGGCCTGGAAGCCGATGCTGCCACCGGTGAGCTTCACGAACACCGGGTTGGACCATGCGCCATTGGGCATGCGCACCGACATCAGGCCGTGGCCACGACGACCGCCAATGACAAGACCGGCCTTGATCGTGTCGGGAATGACGATGACCGCGCGGCCTTCGTCGAGCAATTTATCCGGAATGCCCTGTTCAGGAATTTCCTGGATTTCGGCCAGCACGCGCACGGCGTTGCGGGCGCGCTGGTCTTCCTGCGGTCCGGCCATGGCCTGGCTGGACAGCAGGCTGGCGGCGATCAGCAGGGCTTGGATCGGGCGACGCATGGCAGGCTCCAGAAGTCAGTCCGTAGGAAGATATAGCAAGTGACTGAAATTAGTGGTGTTGTCATGAATCCCCAATGAGCGTTCCCTGCCCGCATTGATGCGCGCTATGCCTGCAATCCGAACCCTGCATCCCGGCGCGGCGCCGGATAGGCGACAATACCGCCCATGCTCGACGCACCCGATACCGCCGTGCTGGCGGTCAACCTAGGCACGCCCGAGACGCCGACGGCCGCCGCCGTACGCCGTTACCTGGCCGAATTCCTGTCCGACCCGCGCGTGGTCGCGATTCCGGCACTGCTCTGGCAGCCGCTGCTGCGCGGGCTGATCCTGCCGCTGCGAAGCGGCCGGTCGGCGGCCAAGTACGCCCAGGTCTGGCTGCCCGACGGCTCACCGCTGATGGTACATACGCGCCAGCTGGCGCAGGCCATGCAGGCCCTGCTGCCGACCCTGACGGTACGCCATGCGATGCGTTACGGCGAACCGGCGCTGGCCGGCGAGCTCGACCGTCTTGCCGCCGACGGCGCGCGCCGGATCGTGGTGTTGCCGCTGTACCCGCAGTACTCCACCACCACCACCGCCTCGGTCGAAGACCGGGTCGATGCGTGGCAGCGCCGCAACCCGGGCGTGACCGTGAGCCTGGTGCGGGATTACTCGGTCGATCCCGGCTGGGTCGAGGCCGTAGCCGGATCGATCCGCCGCTACTGGGAACAGCACGGTCGCGGTCAGAAACTGATGTTTTCCTTCCATGGTATCCCGCAGCGCCTGGCCGACGCGGGCGACCCGTATCCGCAGCGCTGCGAGGCCAGTGCGCAGGCCATCGCCAATGCACTGGGCCTGGGCAAGGACGACTGGCAGATGGGTTACCAGTCGCGCTTCGGCCGCGAGCGCTGGTTGCAGCCGTATGCCGAGCCCAGCCTGTGGGCGCTGGCCGAATCCGGCGTGAAGCAGATCGACGTGGTCTGCCCCGGATTTGCCACCGACTGCCTGGAGACGCTGGAAGAGGTTGCGCTGGGCTTCACCGAAACACTGGCCGAGCGCGGTGCGACGATGCGCTACATCCCCTGCCTCAACGCCGAGCCGGAGCATGCACGCGCCCTGGCACGGCTGGCCGTGTCCTCGCTGGCATGAGCCTGCAACCGTTTGAACTCCAGGTCGGGGGCGCACGCGTCGCCGGCCTGCGCAACCACGGCGGCGGCCCACGCGTGCTGGCCCTGCATGGCTGGCTCGACAACGCCGCCAGCTTCGTGCCGCTGGCGCCGCACCTGTCGGCGTTGCAGCTGGTTGCCATCGATCTGCCCGGCCACGGTCACAGCGCGCACCTGCCGATGGGTGCCAGCTACACCACGGCCGCCGCGATCTGCCACGTACTCGATGTCGCCGACGCACTGGGCTGGGACCGATTCAGCCTGCTCGGCCATTCGATGGGTGCCGGCATCGCCAGCCTTACCGCCTCGGTCAGCGACCGTGTTGATCGGCTGGTGGCGATCGAAGCACTCGGCGGCCTGCGCGGTCCCGAGGAAGAAACGGCGCATCGCCTGCGCGAGCATGTGAACGCCACGCGCGCGTTGGCACGCAAGCAGCTGCGCGTGTTCCCCGATCTGGCAGCGCCGATCCGCGCGCGGATGATGACCAACCAGCTCAGCGAACCCTGCGCACGGCTGCTGGTCGAGCGCGGCGTGGAACCGGTCGAAGGTGGCTACCGCTGGTGCAGCGACCCGCGCCTGATGCTGCCCACTGCGATCCGCCTCAGCGAAGGCCAGATCGACAACCTGCTGCAGGCCATCGCCTGCCCGACGCAGGTGATCTATGCCACGCCGGCGCAGTCCTACTATCCCGAGCCGATGCGCAGTGATCGCCTGCAGCACCTGCGTGATGGACGGCTGGCCGTGTTTCCCGGCAACCACCACCTGCATATGGAAGACCCGGCACGCATCGCCGGGGTGATCCTGCGCTTCCTCGGCAACGACAACGCCGGCTGAGTCGCAGCGTCCGCGCACTTCATTCTGCGCAGTTGCGGCCGATACATCGGTTGCGGGCCACTGCGTCCGCAGCACGTGGGCCCGGTCGGGCCTGCGGCGTGTGTCTGGTCCTGCAAGGAAGTCCGCATGCCCGCTCCATTGCTCCGTCACCCACAGGATGTGGTCACGGCGCCCCGTCTGCGCGACGTTGATTGCGTCGCATTCCCCGAATTCCCGGTCCATGCCCTGGCCACGCACTCGTGCGTGCGTCACCGTGTGGCCGTTGTCGTCTGCTGATCCAGGAGTCGCCGATGTCCGCTGCATCCACTCGTCCCCCCGATACCGCCCGCCTGCCGCATCTGCAGCAGCTCGCCCACCGCGCTGACCGCCGATTGCTGATCGGCAGTGCGGCACTGGCGGTGGCCGGCCTGGTGCTGGCCCTGCGCGGGCCTCATGTCCTGACCGCCTCGCTGGTCGCGGCCGCTGTGCTGCCTGCCATCTGGCTGGCCGGTCCCAAGGCGGGCCATAGCGTCACCCGCAATGGCCTGGCGCTGTTGTTGTCGCTGCAGCTGGCATGGCTGTGCGCGATCGCGGGCCTGTCACCGGCTTTGCCGATTGCACTGCTGCTGGGCGTGCTGTTGAGCCATCGTGATCGCCTGCCGGTATGGCTGGCCGGCGGCATCGGCACGCTCGCGCTGTTGGCGCCGCTGCTGCAGGGCGCAGCAGTGGGACCTACGTTGCTGCAGGCGGGCCTGTTCGCCGGGCTGACGGCATTCCTCGGCCAGGTCGCGCTGCGCCTGCGCCAGCAGACCGAGGCGCTTGGCCACGGCCCGCGCCGGCTGGCTGCGCTGGCCCGCGACATCGCCACGGGCACCGACCTGGGCGCACATGCCGACACCGCATCCTATGCACCCGGCTCGTTGGCCCATGCGCTGGCCGATACCGCGCGCCACGTCCAGGCCCAACGTGGGCGTGAGGCTGAGGCGCATGCCGAGAATGCGCAGATCCGTCAGGCGCTGGATGCCTCGCGCACCGCGATGATGATCGCCGACAATGATCACGTGATCCGCTATGTGAACCGCTCGGTGGTGGCTCTGCTGCGCAACCAGCAGGCGACACTGCGCCAGGCCTTCCCTGACTTCGATGCCGAACGCCTGGTCGGCAGCAGCATCCATCGCTTCCATGCCAACCCGGACCGCATCCGCGCCATCCTCAATGGCCTGCAGGCCAGCCACAACGGCAAGGTACAGATCGGCCCGGTGCACTTCGCCCAGGTGGTCACCCCGGTGTTCGATGCACAGGGCATGCGCCTCGGTTTCGCCGTGGAATGGCATGACCGTACCCAGGAGCTGGCGCTGGAGAACGCCGTGGCCGGCATCGTCGCTGCTGCCGCGGCCGGCGATCTCGGCCAGCGCCTGCAGGCAACCGAAGGCGCCAGCTTCCTCGATGGCCTGACCGGTGGCATCAACCAGCTGCTCGATACGCTGGGCAGCACCGTCAACGACGTGCGGCAGATGCTTTCGGCGCTGGCCAACGGCGATCTCGATCGGCGCATGCACGGTGAGTACCACGGTGCCTTCGCCGCGATCCAGCGTGATGCCAACGCCACCGCCGGCCAGCTGGCGCGCATGGTGGGCCGCATCCAGCAGTGCGCGGCCTCGATCAGTACCGCCGCCAGCGAGATCGCTGCAGGCAATGGTGCGCTGTCCGAGCGCAGCGAGCGCCAGGCGGCGCACCTGCAGGAAGCCGCAGCCTCGATGGAGGAGCTGACCGCCACCGTGCGCCAGAATGCTACGCATGCGCGCGAGGCCAGTGAGCTGGCTGCGTCCACGCAGAGCGCCGCCAGTGACGGCAACACCGCGATGCAGCGGGTTGTCGACACCATGCAGGCGATTGAAGGCGCCTCGAAGCGGATCGGCGACATCACCGGCGTGATCGATGGCATCGCCTTCCAGACCAATATCCTCGCGCTCAATGCGGCGGTGGAAGCCGCACGTGCCGGTGAGCAGGGCCGTGGCTTCGCCGTGGTGGCCAGCGAGGTGCGCGTGTTGGCGCAGCGCTCCGCCGCCGCCGCACAGGAAATCAAAAAGCTGATCGATGAGGCAGGCCGACAGGTGGGCGAAGGTGCCCAGCTGGTGGCCGACGCCGGCCAGCGGATGCAGGGCATTGTCGGCGGCGTGGAGAATGTCAGCCATCTGATGCGTGAGATCTCGGCGGCCTCGCAGGAGCAGTCGATCGGCATCGAGCAGATCAACCAGACCGTGGTGCAGATGGATCAGGCCACGCAGCAGAACGCGGCGCTGGTGGAAGAAGCCACCGCGGCCGCACGCGAGCTGCAGACGCAGGCGGGGACGCTTACCGAGGCAGTATCGGTGTTCCGCCAGCAGGAACCGCACGAGGTCCCGCGGGCCGCCTGATCCGGGCCTGCAATGCGATCCTGATCAAGACGGCGCCCGCAGGGCGCCGTTTTTTACCTGCTTCTGCGTGATGGGTCAGGAAAAGTCCGCTTCCGGACCTGCCGTGAGGAGCGGCCAACCCTGTTTGGCGCCGCATCCACACACGGCGTGGATCTACCGGTAGTGCCGGCCGCTGGCTGGCAATTACGGCCTAGCCCACTGTCTGACCTCCCGCCGGTAGCGGCCAACCTTGGCTGGCGCTGTGGCTGCCCGCAGAGAATATCCACGCATCGCGTGGATCTACCGGCCGGTGTGCAGCCATGGCGGTGCCGGCCAGCGGCCGGCACCACCCGCATTTCCTGCGCACAAAGAAAAACCCCGCTGCGTCAGCAGCGGGGTTTTGGGTA
>NZ_JAOCGL010000035.1:0-34752 GCF_029842485.1 Stenotrophomonas sp. GD03777 | reverse complement strand
CGTTTTTTTTGTTCGGATTGTTGCTCTGGTGGGTGCCAAATTCACCGGTGGATGCCGGCCAGCGGCCGGCACTACCCATCAGGGCAACCGCGGGTTGCCGAATTCGTCGCGCTCTTCGTTGGCGTCATACACCGGCGGCTGTGCAACGATGGGCTGCTCCTCCACCGTGGCGCGCAGCGGCGTCTCGGTGCCACGCACCAGTTCCACGCTGTCCTCGCCGCGCTGCAGGCGCAGCGCATTGGCCAGGCACTGCGCGGCCAGCGCGTGTTCGCCACGTTGCGCGAACACTTCACCCAGCGCTTCCCACGCCGGTGCACCGGCGCCCGCGGCAATGGCCTCGTGCAGGAACGCATCGGCGGCATCCCATTGCTGCTGGCCCAGGGCAACGCGGCCCTGTGCCAGGCGCAGCGCGGCCGAGCCGTCATGCACGTTGCGCCAGCGCGCCAGATTGGCCTGGCGGGTGGCCAGGCGCTCGGCGGGCAGGCGGCCATACAGCGCCACCAGATCGTCATTCCAACGCTGGTCCAGTGCCTGTTCCAGCGCCAGCAGCGCCGGCTCATCCCAGTCCAGCGCCACCGCACGGCTGGCATAGGCGCCCACCACGTCCGGGGTGGGGCGCAGTGCCTTCGGCGTGGCCTCCCACTGTGCGGCCAGCGCGTTGACGTCGGCCGCTTCCAGTAGCGCCTGTGCGGCCAGGCGTGCTTCCAGTTCGCTGTTCGCGTCGGCCGGCAGCACCTTGCTCTGGCGCAGCGCACCCAGCTGGCCATACGCTTCGTGGGCGCGGCCGGCCTGTGCCAGCGCTTCGGTACGCAGCCACAGGCCGCGCGGCGGCAGCGGCTGGATCGCCGCTACGTCCAGCGCATTGATCGCATCGACCGGCAGATCGCGCGCCAGCAGCTGTTCGGCGCGCAGCAGCGCCTGCAGGGTGGCGTCGCTTTCACCCAGGCGCTGCAGCAGCGCCTCTCCGGCGGGGCCGTCGGCGCGTGCCTGCGCGCTGCGCACGGCGGTGGCCAGTGCCACCGCGCTCACTTCCGGGTCCTTGGCGGCGCCGTCCAGCAGCTTCTCCGCACGCTGCCACTGGCCATGCTCGTAGGCCTGCAGGCCGTCGATCAGGCGCACCCGGCCCTGCTTGCGGCGGTAGCGGCCCCAGGCACGGAACGGTGCAGCGATCAGGCTCCACAGCAGCCACAGCACCAGCACCGTGATCACCGCCAGCAGCGCTACCTTCGGCAGGTTGCTGTGATAGTCGTAGCCGCCGTAGCGCAGGGTCACTTCGCCGAAGCGGTTCAGGTCATCGGCGCCGAGCCATTGCGCGGCGACCACGCCGATGGCCACGGCCAGCAACAGCACGACCAGGGATTGCAGGGGTTTCATGCGGGCTTACCTCCGGTCGGTCTGGGTGCGCAGTTGTTGCAGGGTGCTGCCAAGGACAGCGTCGTTGGCCTGCAGCGGCAGTTCGCGCAAGGCCTTCAGTTCAGCACGTTGCGCGCGCAGGGCCGGTGAATCCGGCCAGCGCCGCTGTGCCCACTGCTCCACGCGGTCCAATGCGGTGTTGCGGCCCGCGCTGTCGCCGCGCTCGATCGCGGCACGCGCCAAGGTCAGTTCCAGCTGCAGGGCATCGTCGGCGTTGCGCTGTTCGGCGGCAGTCAGTGGGCCGTTCTGGCGGCTCGGGGTGATGTCCACGAACGGTGCCAGCGTGGCCTGCCACCAGGGCTTGGCGGTGCTGCTGCCGGTCGTGCCGGTGATCTGCGAGGGCAGGCCCTGCAGCGCCCGGGCCACAGCATCCAGACGCTGCAGCGACTGCACGCGCGGGCCACTGCCGAGCGCATCCAGTGCCTCGCGCTCCTGCACCAGCGCCTGGCGCAGGTTCAGGCCGTCGGCGTCGGGCAGATCGGCCAGCGCGGTGGCGGCCTGTGCATACAGGCGGCGTGCGCCGTCCACGTCGTCGGCGTAGTTCAGACGCTGCGCAGCCTGGGTCAGCAGCAGCTCGGCCTCGTCGCGCTGCACCGCCTGGCGGCCCTGGTTGGCGCTGTCGGCCAGCTTGGCCAGGTTCTCTTCCAGCAAAGCGCTGCGCTGCGAGAGTCCCAGCATCTCGTCGCGCAGCACGCGGTTGGTGGTCGCCGCGTCCTGCAGGCGCTGGCTGGTCGCACGCTGGTCACGGCGCAGCGCATCCAGCGTGGCCTCCAGGCCCTTCAGCTGTACGGCGGTGGTCTGTGCCTGCGCTGCCTGTTCGTTCTGTTGCTGCTGCCAGACGTACCAGCCGGCATAGCCGCCCGCGCCGAGCACGACCACGGCGGCCAGCGGCAGCAGCCAGCGCACGGGTCGATGGGGTGGGGGTGCGGGCGGAGTATCGTTCATCAGGCTTCCTTGTCGGCAACGTCGCCGGTCGGGGTGCCGGCAGGCTGCGTTGTGCACAGCATCACCGTTGCCGACGGCAGCGGCAAGCGTGATCCACGTCCCTGTTCAGGTCGCTGCCGGGACGGTGAGCGTGGCGTGTGCAGCGGCCACCAGCTGCGCAGCGGTGGGGCCGGCGCTGCGTGTGATGCGCTGCAGGCCGAGCGCCTGCGCCTGTTCGCCGAGGCGGTCACTGGCAACCACCACGCGGGCAGACGCCCGCAGGCGCTGCTGCCCGGCCGGCGGAAGCTGTTGCCAGAAATGCTGCAGCGCTTCGCCACTGCTCACGGCCAGTACCCACGGCTGTGCTGAATGCGCCAATCGCGCCAGCGTTCGCGGGGGCAGTCGCAGCAGGCGACGCTTGTAGACGTCGGCACGTTCGATCGTGGCGCCCGCCGCCTGCAGCTGCGCGGCAATCAGGCCACGCCCGGCGGGCGCGGTCACCAGTCCGATGCGCAGGCCCTGTACGTCGGCCAGCACCGGCAGCGCCAGCAGGCCTTCACTGTCCATCCGCTGCGGCGCGTGCACCTCGGTGATGCCATGTGCCTGCAATGCGCGCGCAGTGCCTTCGCCCACGGTCAGCCACGGGCTGCGCTGCACGCCGGCCAGCGGCAGCAGGGACGCGGCTGCGGCAACGGCGGCCGGGCTGGTGAACACCACCCGGTCGCAGTTCAGCGCGCGTTGCAGCTGGCGCACCACAGCCGTGCCCTGCAGGCGCTGCAGGCGCCAGGGCGCCAGGGCCAGGACATTCCCGCCCAGCCCGGCAACGGCGCGGCGCAGCGCCACGTTCTGGCCCCGCGGGCGCAGCGAGATCAGGGTCCAGCGCGGGCCGGAACGGGTGGCGCCAGTGGGTATCGTATGGTCGACCATTGCCTGCATTATGCGGGCCCTTCGTTGTCGTGGTCGCTGCTCCGATGTCCGTTGATGCCCTGACTTCCTCGTTGGCCGCCCTGCAGGACGTGCTGGACTGCATGCCGGCGGTCCGCGCCATGCAGATCCAGCTCGACGGCTATGCCGATGGCGTGCTGCGCATCACCGCGCCGCTGGCGGCCAACGTCAACGACAAGGGCAACGCCTTCGGCGGCAGCCTGGCCTCGGTGCTGACCCTGTCCGGCTGGGCGCTGGTCAGCCTGCGCCTGCGCCTGGCCGGCCACGATGCCGAGGTCTATGTGGCCGACAGCAACCTGCGCTATCTGGCGCCGGTCTATGAGGACCTGCACGCCCACGCCGAAGCGGCCGAAGCCACCGGCTGGGACGCCTTCCTGAATACCTTCCGGCAGCGCCGCAAGGCCCGCATCAGCATCATCGCCACCCAGCCCGGTGCCGATGGCAAGCCCGCCGCCGAATTCAGCGGTCGCTTTGTTGCCTTCGCCAAAGGGTAGGATGGCAGGCTGACGTTCTGGGGAAACCACCGATGCGCCGCCTCATCCAGTTCCTGATGTATTCCCTGCTGCTGGTCAGCGCCGTGGCCTCGGCCGACGACCTCAGCCGCAAGCAGCGCAAGCTGCTGGAAGAGACCCAGGTCGCGTATGGCGCGACCATCCGCTGGGGCAGCATGGACGATGCCATCGGCTACCTCGACCCCAAGCTGCGCAAGGAAAAGCCGCCGACCGAGTTCGAGCTCAACCGATACGCGCAGCTGCGCGTGTCGTCCTATCGCGAGCGCAGCAGCGCCTCGCTGGACGGTGGCCTGGTCGAGCGCCGGGTCGAAATCGGGGTGATCAACCAGAACACCCAGGCCGAGCGCACCGTGGTCGTGGTCGAGCGCTGGCGCTGGGATCCGGAGGCCAAGCGCTGGTGGCAGACCGCCGGCCTGCCGGACCTGTGGAAGGGGCAGTGACGGGCCGCGTCCGGCTTGTGCGACAATCGGCGCCCGCTTAATCGACCCGTGACCTGAGTGAATTACGAAGAGTTGCTGGCCTTTGCAGGCCGAAACCCGATGCTGTCCGCGGCCCTGGTCGGCCTGACCGTGGCCATCATCGTCACCGAGATCCGCCGCCTGTTCCGGGGCTTCAAGGGCATCAAGCCCGCCGAACTGACCCAGCTGATGAACGCGGGCGGCACGGTGGTGGTCGACCTGTCGGCCAGCGGTGACTTCGAAAAGGGCCACATTGCCGGCAGCCGCAATGCCCAGGCCAGTGCCTTCGGCCCGGAAAACAAGCTGGTGGCCAATGCCAAGCAGTCGCCGGTGGTGCTGGTGTGCCGCAGCGGCAACGCTTCGGAAACCGCCGCCAAGGCGCTGAAGAAGGCCGGTTTCGAGAAGGTCTACGTGCTCGATGGCGGCATTCCCGCCTGGCAGCAGGCCGAACTGCCGCTGGTCAAGGGCCGCAACTGATTGCCGCAGGTGGCGGATCCGGCCTTGTCTGGGCCTGGTCCCGCCCCCATCGCAGTAGTTCGACCATCGTTTTCATTGCATTCACCTGGAGTTACTGGAAATGTCCGAAGAGATCACCAACGGCGCCGCTGCGCCGGTCGATGCCGCTACCGGCCCCGCTTTCACCGTCGAGAAGATCTACGTCAAGGACGTCTCCTTCGAGTCGCCGAACGCGCCGACCATCTTCAATGACCAGGTGCAGCCGGAGCTGCAGCTGAACCTGAACCAGCAGGTGCAGCGCCTGGGTGAGAACGCCTTCGAAGTCGTGCTGGCCGTGACCCTGACCTGCCAGGCCGGTGAGCGCACCGCCTACGTGGCCGAAGTGAAGCAGGCCGGCGTGTTCGGCCTGGTCGGCCTGGACCCGCAGTCGATCGACGTGCTGCTCGGCACCCAGTGCCCGAACATCCTGTTCCCGTACGTGCGCCAGCTGATCAGCGACCTGATCCAGGCCGGCGGCTTCCCGCCGTTCTTCCTGCAGCCGATCAACTTCGAAGGCCTGTACGCAGAAACCCTGCGCCAGCGCCAGGAGCAGGGCGACGCACCGTCGCTGGCTGACTCCGAGCCGGCCGGCAACGCCTGATTCCTGCCGCGACGTCACGGATGAGCACTCCCGCTGACAAGATCGCCGTGCTCGGCGCCGGTTCCTGGGGAACCGCGCTGGCCAGCCTGCTCGCACGGCACGGTCACCCGACCGTGCTGTGGGGGCGCGACGCGGCCGTGGTCGAGGCCATCGACCAGCGCCACGAGAACCCGCGCTACCTGCCGGGCATCCCGCTGCCGGACAGCCTGCGTGCCACCACCGATCTGGCGTCGGCGGTGCAGGGCGCGGCCTGGATCCTGGTGGTGACGCCGTCGCACGCGTTCGGCGAGACCGTGCGTGCGCTGGCGCCGCTGCGACCGGCCGGTGCCGGCGTGGCCTGGGCCACCAAGGGCTTCGAACCCGGTTCGGGCCGTTTCCTGCATGAAGTGGCGCGCGAAGTGCTGGGTGAGGATGTGCCGCTGGCCGTCGTCACCGGGCCGTCGTTCGCCAAGGAAGTCACGCAGGGCCTGCCGACCGCGATCACCGTGCACGGCGACGTGCCCGAGTTCGCGCAGACGGTGGCCGAGGCGATGCATGGCCCGGCGTTCCGCGCCTACACCGGCGACGACATGGTCGGTGCCGAGCTGGGCGGCGCGATGAAGAACGTGCTGGCGGTGGCCACCGGCGTGGCCGATGGCATGCAGTTGGGCCTCAACGCCCGTGCCGGCCTGATCACCCGCGGCCTCAACGAAATGCTGCGCCTGGCCGCTGCGATCGGCGCCAAGCCGGAAACGCTGATGGGCCTGGCCGGCCTGGGCGATCTGGTGCTGACCTGCACCGGCGACCTGTCGCGCAACCGCCGCCTGGGCCTGGCCCTGGGCCGCGGCCAGACGCTGCAGGATGCCGTGCGCGAGATCGGTCAGGTGGTCGAGTCGGTGCAAACCGCCGACGAAGTGATGCGACAGGCACGCCGCCATGGCATCGACCTGCCGATCTCCGACGGTGTGCGTGCCGTGCTGCATGGCGAGCAGACCCCGGAAGAAGGCTTGCGCGCACTGCTGGCGCGGGAACAGAAACCGGAGTATCCGGACACGCTGTTCAAGTGAATCGAAAAACCCCGGCCAGGTGCCGGGGTTTTTTCTTGTGCGCCTCATCCACGCATGGCGTGGATCCAGGACGGAACCCGCTTCTGGTAGCGGCCAACCTTGGTTGGCGCCCAGTAGCGCCGGGCCATGCCCTGCGGAATCCCTCACCGCGCCGGCGGCGGCGCGTTGCTGTTGTCCATGTCCGAAAAGATCAGCCAAGGCCCATCACGCTCACGCTTCAGCGTGAGCGTGAACTTGCCGGTATCGCCCACGTTGTTGCCGTAGCTGTACGCACCGACGATGTAACCCGTGTTCCCCTCCACCGCATATGCCAAGGCACGCAACCGCAACGGACTGCCGCCCTGTCCGGCATATGCAGCCTCGATCGCAGTGCGCCCGCGCACGGGTGGCTGGTTGCTCTGCAGCACAAAGCCATCCTCGGCGAAGAGCGCAGCCAGTGCCCTGGCATCACCCCCGCGCCACGCCTGCTCGTAGTTGCGCAGCACACGGTCCAGCGGTGCGGGCAGGGCTGCGTCCGGGAGAGGCTGCGCAGGCTCCGCGCCTTCTGCATCGTGGACATTTGCCGGCGATGCCATCAGCAGGGCACTGCAGAAGATCATGGCGAGTCGTGTGCGGCGCATGCGTCCAGGCCCTGGCGATGATGGGAAGACTTCAGACGCATCCTAGCGCGCCGCTGGTTAGAATCACGCGGCCGCCGATTCGGTGGATGCAGCGCAGATCAGACAAGGACACGCGATGAAGACGCGAATCACAGGGATGGCGATGATGGCCGCGCTGCTGGCAGCCTGCGGACAGGCACCGGAGAAGACTGGCGAGGCCGCGCCTGCTGCGGCGCCAGCACCAACCACCGAAGCTCTGGCCGCCACGGCCACGGTGGTCGAGAAGGAACCGTCCATCGAAGACAGCGTGGATCCCGCGGTGTGGGACAACGAAGGTGAACCGGAAGACCCCAGTGCCGGCGGCGAACAGACCTGTGCGGACAATCCGCTGGCGACCCACTTCTTCACCCTGGTCGGCGGCAGTACCGTGGACGACTGCGGCCGCAAGGACCCGAAGGTGCTGGCGGCCTTCAACAGCCTGATGAAGGGTACTTCGGCAGCCGAATCCAGCGACAAGGAGATTCCCTCGCTGCGCCAACGCCTGTTGAGCGGACCCAGTGGGCCCGGCGAGCTGCTGGTGCTGCAAGGCGAGCCATGGTGGTTCTACACCGCTTGCCAGGCCCACGACTGCCCCGGCACCGCGTTGGCGATGCTGTATTCGCCGACGGAAGCGAAGATGGTCGGCCGTCTTACCGCGCGCTGCCGTGTGTGGTGGCTGGGCGAGCCGACGGCGGAACAACGTGAGCAGATCGAACAGCGCCAGCCACTGCAGGATGCCGCGTTGAAGGAAGACAGCGCGCTCTGCGAGTGATGTGGCGCCGGCGTCACCCGTCCGGCTGCATGCGCGCGCTGGCCTGTGCGTTCATCGTCAGGCACGCCATGATCAGCCCTTCCATCACCCGGTCGCCCACGTACTCGGCCTCCGCGCCGTTCTGACGCACGCGCTCGGCCGCCAGCAGCAGCTCCAACGTCACGCGTTGGCCGGCCAGTGCACAGTCCGCATCGGCCAGCGCCATGCAACGGCCCGGCATCTGGTGACGCTCCGGCCAGGGTTGGCCATCGGCGGCCGCGCCTTTGCCGATGCGGTGAAGCGTGGCGATGAAGGCGTTCGGGTCGGTCGCAGCCGCGTGCTTTGAGGGCTCACCGCCAGTGGCGGACGAGCGATGCGGATGCAGGCGGGGGAAGTCCGGTGAGGTCATGGCAGTGCTCCGTGCAGGACAGACGGTAGCCGCCACGCAAAGGTGGCGGGCGGAGACGTGGCTCGAAAACCGGGAGATCACGAACAAGACCGGCAGGCGCAAGGCCTCCACGCTCCGCCCGCCATAGCCGGCAGACGGAATGCCAGCCGGCGCCACGCGGGGTGACGCCGGCTGGCAAGCGCAAACAACGTTCGTGATCTGACGGGTTTTCGAGGCCCGGCCACCCATCTTCCGGTGGCCCGCCATCTGTACCGCTGTCGCTGCGCAACGCCAATCAGACGAGTTGCAAACAGCGTTTGATCGAAGACGCTTTCAGCATTCTTGCACGCTGTTAAGCCGTCGCGGACGCAGGTGCCGCAACGTCCGTAGCAGCATGGAGAATATGCGACATGATTCGAACTTGATGACAGGGATGTGGGTACCCCACCAGGCCGATGACGACAGTGCGCAGCGAAGAACGTAAATCGAACTCGCCCCACTCTGGTTGTCAGCGCTCTTCGGGTCCTTCGTACCAAGCCTGAGTACGGTTCACGATCCGCACCACGGACAGCATGACCGGTACCTCGATCAGCACACCCACCACGGTGGCCAGCGCCGCTCCCGAGTGCACGCCGAACAGTCCCACCGCTGTGGCCACAGCCAGTTCGAAGAAGTTGCTCGCACCAATCAGCGCTGACGGGCCGGCCACGCAATGCGCCACGCCCAGACGGCGGTTCAGAAGGTAGGCCAGGCCCGAAGTGAAATAGACCTGGATCAGGATCGGCACCGCAATCAGCGCGATCACCAGCGGTTGCTTCACGATCTGCTGGCCCTGGAACCCGAACAGCAGCACCAGCGTCAGCAGCAGGGCGGACAGCGACAGCGGGCCCAGCCGTCGAAGCGCACGCTGCAGCCCCGTCTCACCGCTGCGCGAAAGGATCCAGCGCCGCAGCAACGCGGCCACCAGCACGGGCACCACGATGTAGAGGCCAACCGACAACAGCAGGGTGTCCCACGGCACGCTGATCGCCGACAGGCCCAGCAGCAGCGCAACCACCGGCGCGTAGGCAACCACCATGATCGCGTCGTTCAACGCCACCTGGCTCAGGGTGAAGTTGGCATCACCGCGGCACAGGTTGCTCCACACGAACACCATGGCGGTGCAGGGCGCGGCCGCCAGCAGGATCAGCCCGGCGATGTAGCTGTCGATCTGTGCTGCAGGCAACCAGTCCGCGAAGGCATGGCGCAGGAACAGCCAGCCCAGCAGCGCCATCGAGAACGGCTTCACGGCCCAGTTGATGAACAGCGTCACGCCGATGCCCTTCCAGTGCTGCTGCAACTGGCGCATCGCAGTGAAGTCGACCTTCAGCAGCATCGGGATGATCATCAGCCAGATCAGCACCGCAACCGGCAGGTTGACTTTGGCCACTTCGGCGGAGGCCAGCACCGCGAAGGCATCGGGCAGGACGTGGCCCAGCAGCGTGCCCATCGCAATGCACAGCACAACCCACAGCGTCAGGTGTCGCTCGAACAGGCTCATGGCAGTGGCACCGTCATTGTGCGCCGTCGGTCGGCAGCAGCTGGCCGATCCGGTCCAGCGCGTGCTGCAGCGCTTCGCGTTCGGACCACACCGATTCGGGCAGTGCGAGCAGCGCACGCAGGCGCGTTTTCACGATGGCATGGGCCAGTGCGAAGGCCGCGGCCTTGTCGGCATCGCTGCCTGCCACGGCGGCGGGATCGGGCAGGCCCCAGTGGCTGCGGATGAAGTCACCGAACACCACAGGGCAGGCTTCGGCAGCGGCCGCGTCACACACGGTGATCACCAGATCCATCGGGGCCGCATCTACGAACTCATCCCACGACTTGCTGCGCAGCCCTTCAATGGGCATTCCTTCGGCCTGCAACTGGGCGAGCGCGAAGG
This sequence comes from Stenotrophomonas sp. GD03777, assembly GCF_029842485.1. Classification (NCBI taxonomy): domain Bacteria; kingdom Pseudomonadati; phylum Pseudomonadota; class Gammaproteobacteria; order Lysobacterales; family Lysobacteraceae; genus Stenotrophomonas; species Stenotrophomonas sp. GD03777. The sequence goes on along the minus strand of NZ_JAOCGL010000035.1, from coordinate 24,660 downwards.
GATTGATCTGGCCAGTGGGCTGGCTGCCCGCACTGAAAGCCCTGAAGCGATCGCCGCCCCAGGCGCGCAGGGTGGCTTCAGCCAGCACGCTGCGCGCGCTGTTGCCGGTGCAGAGGAACAGGACATTGCGGGTCATGTGGCTTCCGTGGTCAGTGAGTGGCTTGGACATGCAAAGCGCGCTTGCCGGGCAGAGACTAGTGAACTCGGCAGAGCTGCGGATCGCCTCGGCTATCTGCGCGCGATCGCATCCGGCATAGCCGTGCCGCGCGAACCATGGGCCTGCCGACGTTGTCAGCAGCACCAGTTCCCTGACCTGCATGCGGCGGGCCATGTCCTCGGCCGCTGACAGCAACGCGCGCCCAAGGCCGGTATTGCGTCGGTCGTCGGACACCACCAGCGAGCGAAGCAGGGCCGACGCGCCGAAGATCTGCAATCCAACGGCACCCACGGGAACGCCGTCGAGGTCTGCGACGAGAAACGCCACCTCGCTGCTTTCCAGATCGGCCACGGGCAACTGCGCCTGCTGCAGAAGGTCACGGATGGAGCACAGGTCGTCGCGCGTGCCTGCACGAATCACCGGGTCGGGTTTCATCTCAGCACCTGCATGCCGGTTCGCTCACCGTGCACCGCTCATCCGGGGAGCCCGCGCAGCAGTTGTGCGTCAGGTACTGGACCAAGCCGTTCATCGCATCGAAGTTGGCGCGGTAGCAGACGTGGCGGCCTTGGCTTTCGCTCTCCACCAGCCCGGCCTGCACCAGCTCCTTCAGGTGGAAGCTGAGCGTGGCTGGGGGTACCTGCAGGGCCGTGGCGATGTCGCCCGCCATGCGCCCTGCCGGGCCCGCCTCCACCAGCAGTCGGAAGGCAGCCAGGCGGGTGGCATGGCCGAGGGCGGTCAGGGCGGTGATTGCATTAGATGTTTCCATATTTCTAGAATAGTCGAATGAATGAGCCAATCACAAGCCTGGACCTGCCCAACCTGCTGGAATCGTCATTGCCCCAGCCCAATCATCACCAGCTCGCCGCGGCAGATCTGGGGCCGCCACGCATTCTCCTGCTCTACGGCTCGCTGCGGCCCCAGTCGTTCAGCCGCAAGCTTGCGCTGGAAGCCGAGCGGCTGCTGCGCCACCTGGGGTGCGAAACCCGGGTGTTCGATCCGCATGCGCTGCCGATGCTGGACAGCGTGGACAGGAATCACCCCGAAGTGCAGCGACTGCGCGAATGGTCACAGTGGTCGGAAGGGCAGGTCTGGGTCAGCCCCGAGCGGCATGGCACGGTCACCGGCGTGTTCAAGAACCAGATCGACTGGTTGCCGCTGGAAGATGGCAGCGTGCGGCCCACGCAGGGCAGGACGCTGGCGGTGATGCAGGTGAGCGGCGGCTCGCAGTCGTTCAATACCGTCAACACGTTGCGCGTGCTCGGCCGCTGGATGCGCATGCTGACCATCCCCAACCAGTCGTCGGTGGCCAAGGCCTGGCAGGAATTCGATGACGACGGCCGGATGAAACCCTCGCCGTACTACGATCGGGTGGTGGACGTGATGGAAGAACTGGTGAAGTTCACGCTGCTGACGCGGGGCCGGTCGGACTACCTGGTGGACCGCTACAGCGAGCGGAAGGGCGACGCGCACGCCGCGGCCTTGGCGCGGGCTGCAGGGGCGACGGCTTCCTGAGTTCCAGCACGCGCGCTACCTGCTCGCGCGCTGCGCGCCCTTGCTGTTCTCGTCCTTTGCATCGCCACGGCTCTGCGCGAACGCCGGGAACGTCTTCGCGATCGAATCCTTGTCCGGCAGGATGTAGAACACACCGCCCTTCTGGAACGTGGATTGCACGATCTGTTCGTAGAAGCCGGGCGAAACGTTGATGCAGCCGTGGGTGACGCGGTTGTCGTCCGGCGTCGGCGTCGCCAGTCGTTCGGCGCGCTTTTCCTTCGGGCTGCCCGGTGGCAGCGGATGCATCGAGACGGCGGAATCGTAGTCCACCCACAGCACGCGCCCGGCATCGTCGGAGGGGCCATAGGCGCCAATGAAGCGGCCCGCAGGCGTGGTGCGGTCGTGGCCGGGAATCGCGCTCAGAGCAAGCTTGGCGACGCCCGGTGCGGAATGATCGCCGATGGCCGAACCGAACAGTGCCGGCGCGGCGCCGCGCAGCTTGCCGTCGCCGCCGAAGACCAGGACCTGCGCGGCGGCCTTGTCCATGATCGCGAACGGATAACCCTGATTGTCCTTGCTGGCGACCACCCAGCCGGCCAGCTCGATCACTGTTTCGGAGACGCTCTGGTCGGGCGGAAGTTCATCAACGGCGGCCGCCTGTGGTGCGGGTGCGTCCTTGTCCCTGGCGTTGGCTACGCCGCTGCATGCAACGGCCAGTGCCACGGCCAGAGTGGCGTGCAGGGCGCGGTGTGCAGGGGAGGAGGAGGTACGAATGAGACGGCTCCTGGCAATGCAGATCTGAGGTGGAAGGACGCCAGTGGCCGGCGAGGGCCACTGGTTCCCGATACACAGGTGGATCAATTCAAACAGTGAGGGAGCGATCAGCCGCGCGGCTTGCGTCCGACGGGTGCCCTTTCAAGCTGCTGCACGCGGCCTTCGATCTGGTCCAGGCGCTGGTTGGCCTGCTGTGCCGACTGGTTGGCGGACTCGGCACTCTGTGCAGCGCCCTGCACCTTTACATCGAGCTGATCGAGGCGCGAGTTGATGGTTGCGAACTCGTCCTTGTAGGTGGCACAAGCGCCAAGGCTCACGGTGGCGATGAGCGCGACAGCAAGTGCGCGGGCCGTCTTCATGTGTTGCGGGTTCAGGTTCATTGCACTCCCTCCTTCGTCTGGGGAAGCTGGAATATAGCGGCGTTTGTTCCCCACGCTGACAAGCGCTTTCAGCTGAAGTTGGAAGACGTGGAAGGGTTGTGAAATATGTTCGTCAGCGAAGCTTAACGAGTGAGATCAGGCGAGCTGATGTGCGCAGAGGCGACGGCCTTGCGGTTGCTCGAATCGCCCAATTCATCAGCCTGAAGACGGCCTCATTCTTTCCCGTTTTCCACTGGCCCACACGTCGGGCGCCATTCACTTGCGGCGAACAATGCCGGCGCACTATCCGGGCGCACCTCCAGCAGCGTGGCGACGGCACCGGCTTTGTCATCGGTGCGGGCAACGTAGTCAGCGGCAATGCGGTAGCCGATCCAGTAACCAAGATCGCCGCGGCGCGTTTCGTCGCCCGCTCCGTTGTAGAGCCATTGCGACAGATCAGTACCGGCGCTGTCCCGGGCGAACTGGCGTTCCAGGGCGCATTCGCGGCCCTGCGTCCAACGACGCAGATGCGCGTTGGCCGGTTGCCCCGAGATCAGTTCGCCCACGTACTCGGCGCCTCCTTCCAGCAGCGTCTGATAGAGCAGGGTCGGTTGCGCGACATCGACGCTCGCACCGGGCTGCTGCACGTGCACGTACTCATGGGCGATCAGGTGCACGAAACGATCGCCGATGTCGGGCTGCATCCAGTCGGCGTTGCACAGCGCCTCCAGTCCGATCACCACGCCGTCGGGCGTGGTGACACCGCCGCTGTTTCCCCGACCGACCAGCACGGTGACCGGCGGAAAACGTGCGGAGGGAAGCAGCGTGCCCAACCGATCGAGTGCCTTGGCAACCCGCTCGCGGATCTCCGGCAGCGCCGTCGCACAGGTACGGGCTTTGGCAAACAGCGCAGGTTTGTGCTGGATCGCATCTGCAAGACGATCCATCGAGCCGATACGGCTGTCAGTGAAGCTGCGTAGTGCATCCGTACCCGCATGCAGATAGCCGCGCTGCAGATCGTCGGCACTTGGCTTCCCTCCGCTTGCATCCAGCACGCTGAAGAAGCGCGCGACATCGTCGGTCTGAATCACGATGCGCCCGGAAGGGCGGGTACGCTCGGCTGCGTTGGCTACCTGCAGCATCATCGGCAGGGCGAAGAGCAGCAAAGCCCGCACTGTGCGCCGGGCATGAAGCGGAAACAGCAGTGACGCGATGGATGCATGCGGCATGAGGAGTTCCCTGAACGCCAGCCTTATTTATACACCAGTCAGTTCAATATTCAGGGTCGATTAGACCCCCTAACGGATAATTCACACCTGTCGACCGCCTCCTCTCTCTCCCCCTCCCGGGAGGCGGCCGACGAAACCAAAATAATTAAAGGTGTGTCCCGATGAACAAGAATTCGCTGCTCGCCCTGGGTCTTCTGGCTGCCCTGCCGTTCGCTGCATCGGCAACCGATGGCCTGTCGTACAACTACGTTGAAGGCGGCTATGTGAACACCGATGCCAAGGGCGGCGACGCCGATGGCTGGAAGGTGAAGGGTTCCGTGGCGGTGCACCCGAACTTCCACATCTTCGGCGACTACAGCGCGCAGGAGACCGACAAGTTCAAGAACGACGTCGACCAGTGGCGCATCGGTGCCGGCTACAACTACGGCATCGCACCGAACACCGACCTGGTGGCGCGTGTCGCGTACCAGAAGTTCGACATGAAGCACGGCCTGGACTTCAACGGCTACTCGACCGAAGTCGGCGTGCGTACCGCGTTCAACCCGTACGTGGAAGGCTACGTGATGGCCGGCTACGAGGACTACGCCAAGAAGCACGGTATCAACCCGGACGGCGAGTTCTACGGCCGCGTCGGCGCCACCGCCAAGTTCAACCAGAACTGGGGCCTGAGTGGCGAAGTGAAGCTGGCCAAGGCCGGCGACCGCGAGTGGTTCGTGGGCCCGCGCTTCACCTGGTAACAAACGCCTGTCGTTAGAGCGTGTTGTGCTGGCGTGTGACTCTCTCTCTCTCCCACACGCCAACCGAAGCCCGGCCTCGCGCCGGGCTTCTTCTTTTCTGTGCATCCGGTAGAGTGCAGGGCCGCAGGGCGGTCCTGCAGAGCCTGGCGCGGCGGATTCCAGCGCAATCACGATCAAGGGACATGATGAAGATGAAGGCGATCACTGCTGTGGCAGCACTGCTGCTGCTGGGAACGGCGCAGGCGCGTTCGAGCGCCGAGTGGAATCTGAAAGGCGCCAACCGTTCGGAAGGCCGGGTTGTGCTGACCCTGGTGAGCAAGACGCCCGAACTGACACCAGCCAACCGGCAGGCGGCCGAACAGACCGCAACGCGCCAGTGTGCAACCTGGGGCCTTCCCGCTGCCGAACTGAACGGTGAGATCGAGCGTGCGTGCGATGGGCGCAGCCGTTTCGGCAAGTGCAAGCGGTGGCAGTTCACCATGCCCTTGCAGTGCAGTGCCGCGGTTTCACAGTGACGTCGTGTCGTTTGCCGCAGGGCATGGGGGTGCCCCGGCGAGGTGTTCGACTGGCTGCGCGAACGCGGTCTGCCAAGCGGTCGCTGCCAGCGTATCGCCCGGAGTGGGCCGCAGCAGTTCCATGTAGCGCAGGAATGCACGGTACTGCGCGCAGGACGGAACGAGAACTGCTCCGTCGCCGGTCAGGCGGTTCCGCTATGATCCCGGCACGTCGCCATTGACGATGCACCCGCCTCAAGCCAGCAGGAACTGCCGTGAACACCCAGCCCGCCCAGATCACCGCTCTCAATCACACGCCCGACAACGAGCCGCAGCAGATCACCGCGCCACTCACCCATTCGGCGGCGTTCCTGGTGCTGAAGGTGAAGGACGACGTGGCGTCGATCGCCAAGGCGCGCGAGGTGCTGGCCAGCACTGATGATCTGATCAAGAACACCGCCATCCGCGAGATCGAGCGCACTTTCACCTGCAACGTGGCCATCGGCCATCGCGTGTGGCAGCCGCTGGTGGGCTCCACGCCGCCACGCGAGCTGAAGCCGTTCCGCGAGATCAAGGGCGCGACCCACACCGCTGTGTCCACGCCCGGTGACCTGCTGTACCACATCCGCGCACGCACCATGGACCTGATCGTGGCGTTCGAGCGCAACCTGCTGATGGCCTTCGGTGATGCGGTCGAGGCGGTCGATGACGTGGCCGGCTTCCGCTACTTCGATGGCCGCGACCTGCTCGACTTCGTCGATGGCACCGCCAACCCGGAAGGACTGTCGCTGCCGGAAGCCACCATTGTTGGCGATGAAGACCCGGAGCATGCCGGTGGCAGCTACGTGGTGGTGCAGAAGTACCTGCACAACCTCGATGCCTGGCGCGCGCAGAAGACCGAGGCGCAGGAGGCGATCATCGGACGCACCAAGCACGACAACATCGAGCTGGATGATGCGCCGGCCGATGCGCAGAAATCGCACAAGACGCTGTGCACCATCGAAGACGCTGACGGCGAGCACGAGATCCTGCGTGACAACATGCCGTTCGCCAACCCGGGCCGTGGCGAGTACGGCACCTACTTCATCGGCTACACGCGCCGCCTGTGGGTGATCGAGAAGATGCTCGAGCGCATGTTCATCGGCAATCCCGCGCCGCTGCACGACCGCATCCTCGACTTCTCCACCGCCACCACCGGCGTGACCTTCTTCGCGCCGTCGCGCAAGGTGCTGGCCGACCTGGGCGAGTGATCGCGCCGGGCCATCACGGCCCGCCATCTGCCTGTCATCTATGGCGCCGACCATGGCGCGCTGGATGGGAGTGCAGGAGGCTGGCGATGGTCATGGCAGGGAACAGGACCGGCGTACGCCGCTGGTGGCGGCCACTTGCCGCGTTGTTCGGGGCATTGGCACTGGGGAGTGCCAGCGTTTCCGCGCAGGAGGCTCCCGCACACTGGATGGCCTACGCCACCACCGTGGGTGGCCAACTGCAGCAGCGCCTGCAGCAGGAGCAGGACCCGCAGGCGCAGCGCGTGCTGGAATGGCTGCAGGCACATCCGGACACACCGACGCCGCTACCGGTAAGCCTGTGGATCGCCGCGGACGGCCGCATTTCGAAACTGGAATTCGACAGCCTGGGTGATGCCCAGGTCGATGCCGACCTGCGCGCGACGCTGCAGGCTGCGCCGTTGCAGGCGGCCCCACCGGCCGACATGCGCCAGCCGCTGCGTCTGGGTTTGGCCCTGAGCCCGTAGATCCACGCCATGCGTGGATGGCGCGCCGATTGCCCGCAACAGCCACGCATGGCGTGGCTCTACTGCGTTGCCACCTGCGGCTCGCGCGCGGCCGCGCTCCATGCGCGCAGGCCGAACACGGCCAGGCCGAGGAAGAACACGTACAGCGCGGCGGTCACATGCAGCGACTTGAACAGGTACGCACCCACATAGACCACGTCCACGGCGATCCATACCCACCAGCAGGCGACGTGGCGGCGTGCCTGCCACCACTGGCCGACCAGGCTCAGTGCGGTCAGCATCGCGTCCAGCCACGGCAGCGCGGCATCGGTGAAGGTGTGCATCCCGGCGCCCAGCATCACGCCGCCGCACAGGCCGATGGCCAGGTCACGCAAGAGCTTGCCGCGCGCCAGCGGCACGATGCGGATGCTGCCCTCATCGGCGGCGTGCTGGCGCCAGTTGAGCCAGCCATAGACCAGGAAGCCACCGAAGGCGACCTGCAGCAGGGTGTCCGAGTACAGCTTGGCCTCGGCGAACACCAGGCCATACAGCGTGACCGACAGCAGGCCCACCGGCCATGCAGACAACCGGCGGCGGGCCATCAGCCAGACGCCGAGGATGCTGCACAGCGCGGCGCTCCACTCGAGCATCACGCTGCTCACAGCGCGAACGTCACCGACAGGCGGGCCTGTCGTGGTGCACCGGGGAACAGGTAGTAGTCACCGCCGCTGCTGCCGGTATCACGCCAGTAGAAGCGGTTGAACAGGTTGTCCACTGACAGGTTCCAGGTCACCGCGCGCTCGTGCAGGCGATGCTGGAAGCGCAGGCCGGCATCGAATACCGAATAGTCCGGTGCGCGCACGCCGCCGTCGGCACGTGCCACGTTGGCACCGGCATAGCGCCAGCCGCCGGTCACGTCCAGGCCCCGCACGAACGGCAGCGCGTAGGCCACGTGCACGCTGGCGCGTACCTTCGGCACGTTCACCAGCTGATGGCCTTCATAGGCTGGCGTGCCGGTGTCGCGCGCACGCGCCTGCAGCACGCTGGCGCTGGCCACGATCTGCAATGCATCCGTCAGCTGACCGTTGGCGGTCAGCTCCAGCCCGGTGTGGGTCTGCGTGCCTTCCTCGACGAAGGTGTAGCCCACGTCGCTGTTGTCCGGCTTGGCGTACTGGTACGGCTGCGAAATGCGGAACACGGCTGCGCCCAGCGTCAGCGCCTCGACCGGCACGTACTTCAGGCCCACTTCCAGCTGCCGCGACTGCACCGACGGCAGGAAGGTATCGGCATTGCTGGTCCAGAACGGCGCTTCCTGGCCCAGCGAAATGCCGCGCACGTAACTGGCGTAGGCGTTGAGCTGGTCGGTGGCTTTCCACACCACGGCGGTCTGTGGCAGGAAACGCGACAGGCGGCTGTGGCGTTGCGGGGTGCCGCGCTTGTCAAAGGCGCGCTCGTCCAGGCGGACGAAGCGGCCACCGGCCAGCCACTGCCAGTCGTCACCGAAGCTCATCCGGTCCAGCGCGAAGAACGCGGTCTGGCGGCTGTCCAGGCGTCGTGCGGATGGGCCCGGCATCTTCGGCGATGGCGCGAACACCGGCACCGGTGCCTCGTGGATGTTGCTGGTACCGACGTACTCGTTGACGCTCGGGCGCCTGTCCACGGTGCGGCGGAAGTAGTCGGCACCGAGGGTCAGCTGGTGGCCGACGCTGCCGGTCTCGAAGCGGCCACGCAGTTCGGCACGGGCCTGCTGGTTGCGGCGGGTGTCGTCCGGGCTGCGGTAGTCGTAGATGTCATAGTCGCCGTCGGGTGCGAAGTAGTTGCCCGGCACGCTGCCATCGGCACATTGCGCGGCGTAGTAGCAGCCGTAGGCGAAGGCGACGTTGTCATCGATCACCGAACGGCTATGGCCTACCGATACACGTGATTGCCAGGCGTCGTTGAAGTCGTAGGTATGCAGCGCGGTGATGTTGGTGCTGGCGATATCCACCGGGCGCTGCCACGGCTGGTAGCCGAGCAGATGCTCGCGGTCGACACCGCGCGGCAGGTCACGCGCGCCCAGCAGCTGGTAGCCGGACACCGAGCGCTGCGAGCTGGTCTGGTAGTTGGCATCCACTTCCAGCTTGCCGCGCTCGCCGATCAGCCAGTCGGCGGCCAGCGAGTAGAAGTTGCGGCGGCCATCGGCGTGCTCGACGTAGGAATTGCTGGAATCCCATGCGGCATTCAGGCGCACGCCGAAGCGCGGGGTGATCCAGTGGCCGACATCGACGGCAACGTAGCGCGAGCCTTCCGAATCGGTGCCGAGCGTGGCGGTGCGCACTTCCGCCGGGCGCTTGCCGATGTAATTGATGATCCCGCCCGGCGCCATCACGCCTGCCGCCAGGCCGGCTTCACCCTTGAGGATCTCCACCGACTGCACGTTCTCCAGCGCCAGGCGTTGTTCGCCGGCGATGGACAGCCCGTTGAAGCGGTAGCCGGTGGCGGCGTCCAGGGCGAAGCCGCGGATGGCGATGTTCTGGTAGTAGCCCACCGGCGCGTAGGCATCACCCAGCGAGGCATCGTTGCTGGCCAGCTCGGACAGCGAACGTACCTGGCGGCGGTCGAGGTAATCGCGCTCGAGCACGTTCATCGACGCGGGCGTGTCCTTCCAGCTGCCGCCACCGAAGGCATTCACGCGCGAGGTATCGGCCTTCGGTTTGCCGGCCTGCACGCGCACCGCCGCCAGTTCGGTCGGCGAGCGCTCGGCGCCGGTGGCAGCCGCATCGGGGGACGCTTCGGCCTCGCTGGCGTGCAGTGGCAGCGCGGCGCAGAGTGCGAGGGAGAGCAGGGTGGGGCGCAGGCAGCGGTTCATTCGGTTCGTCTTCGGACAACAAGGGAGACGAAGCGACGGCGCGCAGGTGCACCGGCCCATGACGGGGGTGTGGCTGCGGCTCAAAGCTCCCTACGCCGGTGCAAACCGGATCAGGTTCCAAGGGACTCTCTCAGCCTGGCAGATCCAGGCACCCCCGCTTCAGGTGACCATTTCACTACAAATGGTACGGATTTGCGAGCGCCACCCAGGGTCAGATCCCTTTCCTGCGGAAAGGGATCCGACCCCAACGCTGCATCAACCGGATCACGCGGCGGCGTGCAGGGCCTGCAGCAGTGCCTGCCCCGGGGCGGTATGGAACCACGCCGGATGGCCAAGCATGAAGGGCTGCCACGCCACATCGGCATTGGCGGTCGAGCCTGTGACGCCCTCGAAATACTCCACTTCGGACAGTGCGAAGTCGAAATGCACCATCGGCAGCAGGTCGGCCAGCAGGTGCACGCGTGCCGCCGACAGCGGCAGCACCTGGCGGTAGCCATCGAGCAACGCCAGCGCGATATCGATGCGCACCGCCTCCATGCCGCGCTCCAGCTCCAGCCATGCCACGGCGTTGCGCTCGATGGCGGTAGCCAGGTCGAACAGTGCACTGGTGGGCGAGGCCAGGCCGAAATCCAGCACGGTGCTGACCTGCCCGTCGCGCCACAGCAGGTTGGAGACATGCCAGTCGTTGTGCGCCCACAGCCGTGGTTCGTCGCGCAGGCGCTCGGCCAGTCCCGTGTGCCAAGGCAGCACGTCACGCCGCAGCTGTGCTTCCCACGGAATGCGCGCGAGATAGCGGGCCAGGCCGGGGCGCTCGTGCAGCCCTGCCTTGATTGCCGCCACCGGATCGTCGGCGCGGATCAGATCATCGCGCGCGACCAGCAGATGGGTGCTGCGCTGGGGCGCGCGGTAGCCGTCGGCAGCACGGTGCAGCTGGGCCAGCATGCGTCCGGCTTCACGGGCCTGCGCGACGTCGGTCAGCAGCGACCACGACACCGCGTCGCGGTACAGGTCGTCGCCTACGCCGACGTCGTGCAGTTCAAACGTCCATTCGCCGTGTTCGACCGCGGTGTGACCATCGGTCGCTGCCAGCACCTGTGCCACCGGCACGCCAGCAGCGTCGAGATGGGCGATGAAGCGGTGCTCTTCCTCCAGGCAGGCCGCGTTGCGCACGCTGTGGTGATGGCGCTTGATGAACACCGCGCCGCGCGTGCCATCGACGATGGCGGCAGCCGACAGCGGTCGCGGGCTGTGCCAGCGCGGCTGGCTGCCGCTGTGCAGCTGCGGATAGCACTGCCGCAACCACGCGATGTCCGCCGCGCTGATCGGTGGCCAGTCGGCAGCGACCTCGTCGTTGTTGAGGCCCTGCACGCGGTGGGAGGAAGACGTCATGCCGCAGCCCGAGAGGGGAAAGTCACATCCAAGGCTGCGCATTCAACGCCATGCGCGCGGCCAACGCAAACGGGCGGGTCATCGACCCGCCCGTCTCTGCCATCGGCAGGGTAACGCCGCTGTGCCGCTTACCAGCCGCGATGGCGACCGCGGTCGTGGTAGTAGCGGTTGTCGTAGTAACGCTCGCGCTGCCAGCGGCGGTCGTCGCCACGATCGTAGTAACCGCTGCGGTAGTAGCCACGATCGTAGCGGCGGTCGTAACGGTTGTCGTAGTAGCGATTGTCGTAATAACGACGGTCGCGGCGGTCGGAGGTGGTCAGATTGCCGATCGCGCCGCCGGCCACGGCACCACCGACGGTGGCGGCAGGATCACCGTTGGAGAGCAGGTTGCCGGCCACGCCACCGACCACGGCGCCGACCAGGGTGCGCTTGTCCTTCCTCGACATCGCGCTGGCATCGCTGACCATGGCGACACCGGCAACCAGTGCCAGAGCCATCGCCAGACCACGGAAGCTGAGTGTGGAAGTACTGAGCATGTTCGTTCTCCTGTGAGGTGCATGCCACGCTGGGCAGGGAGGGCGCGGGGCGCCCCGGCTGCCGTGATGTCCACGCTGGCGTTCCAACATTGCCGGAACATTGCCTGGTGCACCGAGCGGCTTGCGCATTCATCTAGCGGCAGGCGGCATGAAGCAAGGCTGAAAGCGGCTGCGGCCGCTCAGCTGGCGGAAAGGAAAAGGGCCGCGGAGGTGGCCCCTCCCTTCTCTGCCAAGGCGTTGGCATGTCCGACGCCCATCGCTTTCTGGGCCTGCCGCGCCTGCTCCTGCGGGGTCTCCTGCTGCGGCTGCAGCACGTCAGGCGCGCTCTGCACCGAACCGCTGCGAAGCGCCAGGCTCTGCCCGCTGGCGGCCGGACATGCGCCGGTCGATTCCTTCGACCTCGCATTGTTGCCGGTGCGATTATGTGAATCGCGTCTCAGATTTTCCCGTCACGCAGATAGTCGAACAATTCGGCATCGCCCTTCAGCCCCAGCTTGAGCATCGCATCGCCTTTCTGCCGGCTGATGGTGCTGACGCTCTTGTGCAGCAGCAGCGAAATCTCCTTTACCGTCATGCCGGTGCCGAGCAAGCGCAGCACCTCCACCTCGCGCGGGGACAGCGGCTTGCCGTCGCCCTCGCGCATGCGCCAGCTGCCGGCCGCTTCCACCCGCTCGCGCAGGCTGCGGCTGATGTAGGGCTGGCCGCGGTAGACCGACTGGATGGCCTGTGGCAGTTCGTCCATCGACGAACTCTTGTCGACCAGGCCGAGCACGCCGCTGTCGAGTACCATGCGCAGGATCGCCAGGTTGCTGGAGACGCTGAGCATCAGCACCGGCAGTTCGGGATGGCGGCGGCGGATCATGCCGATCATGGCGAAGCCGTCGGCCTGCGGGCTGCCCGGCATGGAGTAGTCGGTGACCAGCAGGTCACAGGGCTGGCTGGCGAGCAGGGTCATCAGCGCCTGCGCGCTGTCGGCCTCGCCGACCACGCGGCCGACGCCGCTCGACTCAATGACGGCGCGGGTACCGATACGGACCACGGGGTGATCGTCTGCGATGATGATGCGCAAGCTCATGCTCTAGTATGGCCATCGGGCACGCCGGACCGCGACCATCGCGGTCCCTGGCAGGATTCTAGGAGATCGACGCAGATGCGTAGGTGGGCTGTTCGCGGGCTGCTCCTGCTGCTGGCGGTGCTGGCGCTGCCCGTGGCCCAGGCACAGCCGGCCCCTGGCCTGCTGCCGCTCAGCCCGTTGCAGCGCGAATACCTGGTGGCGCATCCGACCATCGTTGTCGGGCAGTATGACAGCGGCTGGCCGCCCTTCGAGTCCCTCCGTGATGGCAAGCAGGTCGGGCTGGGACCGGACTACCTGTCGCATCTTGCTCGCCAGCTCGGTGTGAAGGTCGAGGCGCGCCGCTATCCGGACTGGACATCCGTGCTGGATGCGGCATGTCGTGGCGAGATCGACGTGGTGATGAATGTCGGCCTCAGTGCCGACCGCACCCGCTGCATGGTCTATACCGCAGCCTACAGTGAGGCGCCGCTCGCTCTGGTGGGCCGGCCCGATGACCTGCGTGCCTCCGACATGCCGGACCTGGATGGGCTGAGGGTGGTGATCGAACAGGACTTCCTGACCGGTCCGCAGGTGCGCGCCCGATTCCCGCGTGCCCGCCAGCTTGTCGCAAACGACACGTTGAGCGCATTGCAGATGGTCATAGACGACAAAGCGGACGTCTACATCGGCAATGCCTTCGTCGCCACCGAGCTGATTGCCAGCCGGCGCCTGCAGGGCGTGGCGCTGTTGCGGCCGAGCGACCTGCCCCCCGAACGGTTGCACTTCGGCATTCCCAACAGCAAGCAACCCCTGGCCGAAGCCCTGGACCTGGCGCTGGCCGCGACCAGCCAGGCCCAGCGCGATGCCCTCGCACAACGCTGGTTGTCACCGCCGCACTGGTCGGCATCGGCGCAGCTGGCGCTGAGCCAGGCCGAGAAGCGTGTGCTGGAGCAGCCGCTGATGATCGGTTTCGCGCCGAATGCCGCGCCCCTGTCGTTCACCGGCGAGGATGGCCGGCCCAGTGGCCTGGCCAGCGAGTACCTGCAGCGCCTGATGCAGGCCGGCGCCAACCTGAAGGTCGAGAACAGCCACGACTGGTACGAGGTGCGTGAGAAGGCCCGCCGCGGTGAACTGCAGGCGGTGATGGGCATACCCGTTGATTCGCGCTACCTGGGCCCGGACTGGGTGTTCAGCCAGCCCTTCATCAGCGTGCCGAACGTGATTGTGGTCAGGAGCGATGGCGAATCGCTGCTGGGCCTGGCCGACCTGCAGGGCAAGCGCGTGCTGCTGTCCGACCCGGAGCGCGTGCGTGGCTATGTGCAGCAACAGGCGCCGCAGGCCCGGATCATTGCTGCGCGGAGTGCCGAGCAGGCGCTGCAGCGCCTGCTTGAGGGTGAAGCCGATGCCTATGTGGGCAACCTTGCCGTGGTCGATCACTTGCTGCGCAGCCGTTTCCCGGGGCGGATGCAGGTCGCGGCTCCGGCCGGTTTCAACGACCAGCTGGCGCTGGCGGTGGATCGCCGCCATGCGGCCCTGGCCACGACCTTCGATCGCCTGCTGCTGCAGATGACCCCACGCAAGCGCGAGGCGTTGCGCAGCGCCTGGCTGGCGGTGGAGTACCGCAATGGGGTCGACTGGAGCAATCTGCTGCGGTGGGGCGTGCCCGTGCTGATGGTGCTGCTGACCGCACTGCTGGTGCATGGCGTGGGCCATTGGCGGCTGCGCCGTGAGGTGGCAGGACGCCGCCAGCTGGAGCAGCGCCTGGCCGAGGTGACCGACAACCTGCCGGCGGTGGTCTACCAGGCCCGTCGCGATGCCGATGGCACGCTGAGCTTCCCGTTCATCGCCGGTGACCTGCCTGCGTTGTTCGGTATCACCCGTCAGCAGGCCGAACAGGATGCGAGGGTGTTGCTGGAACGCGTCGAGCAGGAGGACCGCGCGCGCATCCTGCATTCCATCGAGCAGGCCGCGCACCAGTTCGCGCCGTTGATCCTGGAGTTTCGCCTGCGCAGCGACGGGGAAGGCGTGCGCTGGGTGCGCAGCCAGGCCCATCCCTACGCCGCCGAAGAAGGCGCGGTGATCTGGAGCGGGTACTGGGTGGATGTAAGCGAGGCGCGGATGCAGGCCGATGCACTGGCGGCGGCGAAGGCGGACGCCGAGCAGGCCGCTGAGGCCAAATCGCGTTTCCTGGCCACGATGAGCCACGAGATCCGTACGCCGATGAGCGGCGTGCTGGGCATGCTGGAGGTGCTGGCACACTCACCGCTGGACAGCGAGCAGCAGCGCATCCTCGGCGTGATCGAGGATTCGGCGCAGATGCTGCGGCAGATCCTCGACGACATCCTCGATTACTCGCGGCTGGAAGCGGGTGCACTGCGCCTGGAGCCGGTACCGCAACCGCTGCGGCCGCTGCTGGAAAGCGTGTGCCGGTTGATGTCGGCGCAGGCCAGTGCACGCGGGCTGGAGCTGCATGTGCAGATCGACCCTCAGCTGGCGGCAGCGCACGAAGTGGATGGCGTGCGCCTGCGCCAGATCGTGTTCAACCTGCTCAGCAATGCCATCAAGTTCACTGCGCGCGGCGAAGTGCGGCTGCAGCTGGAGGTACTGGGCCCGACCGCCGACGACGGCAGCCAGCCGCTGTGCCTGAGCGTCACCGACACCGGCATCGGAATCGCACCGGAACAGCTGCGGCACCTGTTTGCGCCGTTCACCCAGGCCGGTGCCTACATCCAGCGCGACCATGGTGGTACCGGCCTCGGCCTGAGCATCTGCCAGCGCCTGGTGCAGATGATGGGCGGCGAGCTGGAGCTGCACAGCACGCTGGGCGAGGGCACCCGCGCCGAGGTGCGGCTGGCGCTGGTGGAGGCAGGCAGGGGTGACGTTGAAGCGCTGGTTGCGGAGCAGGAGCAGGCGGCGCTGCTGCCGCCGGCGTTGCGCGAGGCACGCGTGCTGGTGATCGAGGACCACCCGACCAACCAGGCGATGATGGCGTGGCGGCTGCAGCAGCTGGGCGTACCCCATGTGCTGCTGGGCGATGGCCAGCAGGCACTGGACCGCTTGTCATCGGAGGCCTTCGACCTGGTCATTACCGACTGCCGCATGCCGGTACTCGACGGCTTCGGTTTCACCCGCCTGTTGCGCGAGCGCGAGGGCCGTACCGGCCAGCCGCGGCTGACGGTGCTGGCGCTGACCGCCAGCGTGCTGGACGACGATGCGCGCCGCTGCCGCGAAGCCGGCATGGACGAGGTGCTGGCCAAGCCGCTGTCGCTGGCCACGCTGCGCACCGCGCTGCTGCGCTGGCTGCCGCAGGCACAGGGCCAGTCATTCGATGCGCCGGTGCAGGAGACTGTCGCCGACGACGCTGAAGTGCTGCCTGATCTGGCCACCCTGCAGCAGCGCTATGGCTCGCGCGCCGTGGCCGAGCAGCTGCGCGACAGCCTGTTGCAGGCCAGTGAAAGTGATCTGGCGGCGGTGCAGCGCGCCGTGCGGGCCGGTGACCGCGCGACTGCGGCGCTCCACCTGCATCGCCAGGCGGGCGGTCTGGGGGCGATCGGGGCAAGCGCACTGGCCGGGCAGGCCAACGCGCTGGTCGAGCGCCTGCAGGATGCGACCGAGGCCGATCCGGCACCGGTATTCGCCGCTGTAACGGCGTTCGTGGCAAGGCTGCAGCATCAGCTGCAGCGACTGGCTCACTGAGCCGACTGCTGTTGCAGGTAGGCGATCACCAGCGCGCGGCGTTCGGCGCTGGGAAAGGCGTTGTACATGCGCGTGCCGGGCACCACGTGGGTGGGCGACTGCAGGAACGCGTCCAGGGTCTGCGCGCTCCAGGTGATGTCGGCGCGGCGCATACCGTCGGAATAGCCGTAATCGGGCAGGCTGCCGGCGCGACGGCCGATCACGCCGTGCAGGTTGGGGCCGAAGCGGTGGATGCCGCCAGGCTGCACGGTGTGGCAGCCGGCGCACAGTTCGAACGCGCGCTGCATGGCCTGCTGCCGGGCCTGTTCGGGCGTGGCCGGCGCCGCAGGCGGGCGCTGGCAGGCCGTGGCAAGCAGGGCCACGGCAACGGTGGTGAGCAGGCGGGAGGCACGCATGGGCGGGCAGGATAGCGGTGCGGTGGAGCGACCGGGCTGCAACACGCGGTCGCAGCCCGGGGCGATCACATGCCCGAGTAGTTCGGGCCGCCGCCGCCCTGCGGGGTCACCCAGACGATGTTCTGGGTCGGATCCTTGATGTCGCAGGTCTTGCAGTGCACGCAGTTCTGCGCGTTGATCTGCAGGCGCGCGTTGTCGGCGTCGCCGACGAACTCGTACACGCCGGCCGGGCAGTAACGGGCTTCGGGACCGGCGTACTCGGCCAGGTTCACCTTCACCGGAATGCTCGGATCCTTCAGCGTCAGGTGGCTGGGCTGGTTCTCGTCGTGGTTGGTGCTGCTCAGGAACACCGAGCTGAGACGATCGAAGGTCAGCACGCCATCGGGCTTGGGGTAGGCGATGCGGGTGTGCTGCGACGCCGGCTCCAGGCAGGCGTGGTCCGGCTGGGTGCGGTGCAGGGTCCACGGCGGGTTGCGCACGCCCAGCTTCGGCAGCAGCCACTGCTCCACGCCGGTCATCAGCGTGGCAACGGTCTGGCCCTTCTTGAACCACTGCTTGAAGTTCTTGGCCTGCTGCAGTTCGGTGAACAGCCAGCTGGCTTCAAACGCCTTCGGGTAGGCGCTCAGTTCATCGTGCTGGCGATCGGCGGCCAGCGCGTCGAACGCGGCGTCGGCGCACAGCATGCCGGTCTTGATCGCGGCATGACTGCCCTTGATGCGGCTGGCGTTGAGGTAGCCGGCCTCGCAGCCGACCAGCGCCCCCCCGGGGAACACCGTCTTCGGCAGCGAGAGCAGGCCGCCGGCGGTGATCGCACGGGCGCCGTAACCGATGCGGGTGCCGCCCTCCAGGTGCTTGCGGATGGAGGGATGGGTCTTGAAACGCTGGAACTCCTCGAACGGGCTCAGCCACGGGTTCTTGTAGTCCAGGCCGACCACGTAACCAATGGCGACCTTGCCGCCGTCGGCGTGGTACAGGAACGCGCCGCCGTAGGTGTCGCTGTCCAGCGGCCAGCCAGCCGCATGCACCACCAGGCCCGGCTCATGCCTGGCCGGGTCGATCTGCCACAGCTCCTTGATGCCGATGCCGTAGGCCTGCGGGTCCTTGCCTTCGTCCAGTTTGTAGCGGGCGATCAGCTGGCGGCCGAGGTGGCCGCGCGCACCTTCGGCGAAGATCGTGTACTTGGCGTGCAGCGCCATCCCACGCTCGAAGGCCGGGCCGATGCTGCCGTCCTTCTCGATGCCCATGTCGCCGGTGGCCACGCCGATCACCTCGCCGTCGTCGCCGTACAGCACTTCTGCAGCGGCGAAGCCCGGGAAGATCGCAACCTCCAGCGCCTCGGCCTGTTGCGCCAGCCAGCGGGTCACTTCGCCCAGGCTGATGATGTAGTTGCCTTCGTTGTGGAAGCACTCCGGCAGCAGCGCGTTGGGGGTGCTGCGCGCGCCGGTCTCGCTGAGGAACAGGAATTCGTCGCGGGTGACCTTCTGCTTCAGCGGTGCGCCGCGCTCGGCCCAGTCCGGGAACAGCTCGGTCAGCGCGCGCGGATCCATCACCGCGCCGGACAGCACGTGCGCGCCCGGTTCGGAACCCTTCTCCAGCACGCACACCGACAGCTCGCGGCCGGCTTCGAGCGCGCGCTGGCGCAGCCGGATCGCGGTGGCCAGGCCGGCGGGGCCGGCACCGACGATCACCACGTCGAATTCCATTACTTCACGCGGGGGCAGGGCGTTGGCTTCAGCGCTCATCGATTGCATGACTCGTGGGTAGGGCCGGCATCGGGGCCACCGGCGGTGCCTGGGAATCGCGCGTGCGGCCACGGGCGAAACAGTTGTTTGAATGTGTCAGGGTACCGGTACGCGCGTGATCGAGCTAGATCAGCGATGTTCACACCACGATTGCTGCATTGCAGCGTAGTGCTGCAGCTCTGGTGGGTGCCGACCTTGGTCGGCACGCTCTGCCCGGATGACCGACAATGGCCGGGTCCTGACTGCGTGTGAGTGCCATGGCTTTGCATCCGTACGATCTGTTCGATGTCCGTTCCCTGCTCAACGAGGAAGAGCGCGCAGTGCAGGAGAGCGTCGCCCGCTTCACCAACGAGCGCGTGCTGCCGATCATCGGCGATGCCTTCGACCAGGCCCGCTTCCCCGATGAACTGGTGCCTGAGATCGCCTCGTTGGGCCTGCTGGGCGCGACCCTGCCGGCCGAGTACGGCGGCGGTGGCCTCGGCGCGGTCAGCTATGGCCTGATCTGCCAGGAGCTGGAGCGCGGCGATTCGGGCCTGCGCAGCTTCGTTTCGGTGCAGAGCTCGCTGTGCATGTATCCCATCTACGCGTACGGCAGCGAGGAACAGCGCCAGCAGTGGCTGCCGGCGATGGCACGCGGCGAACTGATCGGCTGCTTCGGCCTGACCGAGGCGCACGGTGGGTCCGACCCGGCCAGCATGAAGACCCGCGCGGTGCGCGACGGCAGCGACTGGCGCATCAGCGGCAGCAAGATGTGGATCACCAGCGGCCCGGTGGCCGACCTGGCCATCGTCTGGGCACAGACCGAAGATGGCATCCAAGGCTTCGTGCTGGAAAAGGGCATGGCCGGCTTCACGACGCAGGAGATCAAGCACAAGATGAGCCTGCGCGCGTCGCTGACCGGCGCGCTGTTCTTCGATGACGTGCGCGTGCCCGACAGCCATCGCCTGCCGAACGTGAAGGGCCTGAAGGGGCCGCTGGGCTGCCTGACCCAGGCCCGTTACGGCATCAGCTGGGGCCCGATCGGTGCGGCGATTGCCTGCCTGGATGAAGCACTTGGCTATGCCAAGGAGCGCGTGCTGTTTGGTCGTCCGCTGGCGGCCACGCAGAGCGCGCAGATCAAGCTGGCCGAGATGGCCCGCCGCATCACCACCGCGCAGCTGCTGGCCTTGCAGCTGGGCCGCCTGAAGGAAGCCGGCCAGCTGCAGCCGCAGCAGGTCAGCCTGGCCAAGTGGAACAACTGCCGCATGGCGATTGACATCGCCCGCGAGTGTCGCGATCTGCTTGGTGGGGCTGGGATCACCACCGAGCACGTGGCGATCCGCCACGCGCTGAACCTGGAATCGGTGATCACCTATGAAGGCACCGAGACCGTGCACCAGCTGGTGATCGGCCGCGAACTGACCGGCATCAACGCGTTCTGAGTGCACCGGTAGTGCCGGCCGCTGGCCGGCATTGCCAGGTAGGGTGCACGCGCCCCGGGAAACGCAAGGGCGCCCACTCCTGATTGATCCAGGCGGAAGGCATCCACGCATGGCGTGGATTTACCGCGCGGCTGTTGGGTCCGCCTTGAAGCGAGCCGAGCACCACAGGACCGACGGGGGCGAAGAGGCGCGGGTGTCTGAGCGCAGCGAGTTCCGCGCCGTCCCCCGGCGGGCCGAGGAGCGCAGGGTACCGGTGCAGAGCACCGGCTCGCGGGCGGCGGCGCGTTTCTTTGGTTACTTTCTTTGCGCGAGCAAAGAAAGTGACACACGTGAGCTACGCCCCACCGGCAAACCCATGCTGCCGCCACGCCTCGTACATCACCACCGCAACGGTGTTGGAAAGATTGAGGCTGCGGTTGTCCGGCCGCATCGGCAGGCGCAGGCGGCGGCCGTCGGGCAGGGCATCGAGCACCTCCTGCGGCAGGCCACGGCTTTCCGGGCCGAACAGGAACGCATCACCGTCTTCGAAGGCCACGCTGTCGTAGCGCCCGCTGGCGCGGGTACTGAGTGCGAACAATCGATTCGGTGCGATCCGCGCCAGCGCGGTGTCCAGGTCGGGGTGCACCTGCAGGCGCGAGTACTCGTGGTAGTCCAGGCCGGCGCGCTTGAGCTGCTTGTCTTCCAGTGCGAAGCCGAGTGGCTCGACCAGGTGCAGCTGCGCGCCGGTGTTGGCGCAGAGCCGGATCACATTGCCCGTGTTGGGCGGGATTTCCGGTTGGAACAGGATCACGTGGAACTGGGGCGCGGCATTCATCGGCGCAGTGTACCTGCGACGACCGCCGCCTTTACGGCGCACGCCCTGCACGGGGCAGGGCGGCACCGGTTACGGGCGCAGCAGGACCTGGGCGGTTTCGGTGGCCAGGGCCTGCAGGTCGGCGGCGCTCGGGCGCACCTGCAGGGCCGGCAGGTTGACGATGACCGAGTTGGCGACGTTGGTGGCAGCGGCAGCCAGGGTGGCGGCGTAGCGCTGGGCTTCCAGTTCGGCGGCCAGGGCGACGCGCTGTTCCAGGCTCGGGCGCACTTCCACCGAGGCCAGCGTGGTGATCGGCATCGCGGCGGCGACCGGGGCGGCGACGTAGCCGTTGCGCTCGGCCAGCTGGTCGGCGCTCGGGCGCACTTCCACGGTGGCCAGGGTCGGGATGCCGCTGGCCTGTTCCCAGGCCTGCTGGGCCAGCTGGTCGGCGGCCGGGCGAACCTGCACGGTGGACAGGGTCTTGATGGATTCGGAGGCCTGCACCGACGAAACAACCGCGGTGCCGGCGATCAGGGCGATGGCGATGGCAATGGTCTTGGCGTTCATGACGGGGCCTGTTTAGTGTTGGTGAGCAGTGGTGTGGTAGTAAGGTAGTACACCAGTTCTGGGCATGCAAGAGAAATTTTCGATTTCCTGCATCTGTTCAGTCTTCAGTCAGCTTTTGTCTGAAGCCCTTCCTGGCGCAGGAAGTACCAAGCAATCCGCGTGCCAACTTTTAGTTATTGATTTGAAAGGCTTTTATGTGGTCCCGAAAGTGTCCGCTGGGCGGACACCTGTCCATTCGATAAGCCGCGGACACTGTCCGGACGCCTTCAGCCGGCGTCTGTGACGTTTCAAGAGCGCCCCTGGGCGTCGGGCTGGATGGTCATCTGGGCAAACACCCCCAGTGACTGGCGACCGATTCCGGCCGCCGCGCGCGCAGGCTAGGATCGGGGTTCACCTTCGTGACCAAGGATCCGGATATGTCTCTCGCCCTTCGCCCGCGCGCTGCACTGCTGGCCGTCGCTCTCAGCACCGCCCTGGGCACGCTCGCGCCCACCCATGCGCTCGCCGCCAAGCCGGCGGCACCGGCCAAGGTCGATATCCCGTACGAGCAGTTCACCCTGCCCAACGGCCTGCGCGTGATCGTGCATACCGATCGCAAGGCGCCGATCGTTGCGGTCAACGTCTGGTACCACGTGGGCAGCAAGGACGAGCCGGCTGGCCGTACCGGCTTTGCGCACCTGTTCGAACACCTGATGTTCCAGGGCAGCGAAAACCACGACGGCGAGTTCTTCGAGCCGTTCAAGCAGGTGGGTGCCACCAACCAGAACGGCACCACCAACACCGACCGCACCAATTACTTCGAGAACGTGCCGACCACCGCGCTGGACATGGCACTGTGGATGGAATCGGACCGCATGGGCCATCTGGTCGGTGCGATCGACCAGGCCGCGCTGGACGAGCAGCGTGGCGTGGTGCAGAACGAGAAGCGCCAGGGCGAGAACCAGCCCTACGGCCAGGCCTGGGACCAGCTCAACAAGGCGCTGTACCCGGTGGGCCACCCGTACCACCACGGCGTGATCGGGTCGATGAACGATCTGAACGCGGCGTCGCTGGATGACGTG
Source organism: Stenotrophomonas sp. GD03777 (assembly GCF_029842485.1). NCBI lineage: Bacteria > Pseudomonadati > Pseudomonadota > Gammaproteobacteria > Lysobacterales > Lysobacteraceae > Stenotrophomonas > Stenotrophomonas sp. GD03777. The sequence continues at coordinate 2,185 of NZ_JAOCGL010000035.1, read as the reverse complement.
AAGACCTGGTTCCGCACCTGGTACGGCCCGAACAATGCGGTGCTGGTGCTGGCCGGCGACATCGACCTGGCCACCGCCAAGGAAAAGGTCGCCAGGTACTTCGGCAGCATCCCGGCCGGCCCGACCATGGCGCAGCCGGCGGTGAACGTGGCCAAGCGTAGTGCCGACACGCGCGAGACGATGACCGACAAGGTGCCGCAGGCGCGCATCTACCGCGCCTGGAACGTGCCGCAGGTCGGCACCACCGAGGTCGATCAGCTGCAGTTGTTCGCGCAGGTGCTCGGCGGTGCGAAGTCTTCGCGCCTGAGCCAGCGCCTGCAGCACCAGGACAAGCTGGTGGACAGCATCGCGTCGGGCCTGTCGACCTCGCAGTTGGGCTCGAACTTCGTGATCATGGCGACGGTCAAGCAGGGCCAGGACCCGGCCAAGGTCGAGAAGATCATCGACGAGGAACTGGACCGGCTGATCAAGCAGGGCCCGACCGCGGCCGAACTGGAGCGTGCCAAGACCGGTGCCCGCGCAGGCTTCATCCGCGGTATCGAGCGCATCGGTGGCTTCGGCGGCAAGGCCGACGCCCTTGCAGAATGTGCGGTGTTCACCGGCGACCCGGGCTGCTTCCGTACCTCGCTGGCCAACATCGAGAAGGCCAGTGCTGCTGATCTGAGCCGGCTGGGCGCGCAGTGGCTGGACAAGGGCAGTCACACCCTGGTGATCGCACCGGGTGAGCGCGTGGCGCTGAAGGAAGACCCGAGCCAGGCGCCGAAGCCGTTCACCGTGCCGGCGGTGGACCCGAAGTACAGCACCCTGCCCGAGCAGGTCGACCGCAAGGCCGGCGTGCCGCAGACCCGCGAGTTCCCGCAGCTGAAGTTCCCGGCGCTGCAGCGTGCCACGCTGAAGAACGGCACCCAGGTGATCCTGGCCGAGCGCCACGAGATTCCGGTGGTGCAGTTCAGCTACCAGTTCCCGGGCGGCTTCAGTGCCGACCAGGGCCGCAAGCCGGGCACCGCCAACTTCACCATGAGCCTGATGACCGAAGGCGCCGGCAAGCTGGGCTCGCTGGCCTTCGCCGACGCCGCGGATGCGCTGGGCGCCAGCCTGGATGCTTCGGCCGGCCTGGATTCGATGAGCGTGGACCTGTCGGCACTGAAGGAAAACCTGGCACCGTCGCTGGCGCTGTACCGCGACCTGCTGCGCGAACCGCGCTTCGAGCAGGGCGAGATCGACCGGGTCAAGGCGAGCTGGATCGCTGGCATCCAGCAGGAGAAGGTGAACCCGGGTGCGGTGGCGATGCGCGTGCTGCCCCCGCTGCTGTATGGCAAGGGCCACCCGTATGCCATTCCGTTTACCGGTAGCGGTGACGAGGCGGCGATCAACGGCCTGACCCGCGAGGACCTGGTCGACTTCCACCACGACTGGCTGCGCCCGCAGAACGGCACCCTGATCGTGGTCGGCGACACCACCCTGGCCGAGATCGTGCCGCTGCTGGACAAGCAGCTGGGCGACTGGAAGGCCAGTGGCGAGGCCCCGCAGGTGAAGGCGGCCACCGACGTTGCGCTGCCGAAGGGCCCGCGCGTGTTCCTGATCGACCAGCCGGGCGCAGTACAGGCCAACCTGTTCGCCGGCCAGGTGGTGGCACCTTCCAGCGCCACCAGTTCGACCCGCTTCGACATCGCCAACGGCGTGATCGGCGGCGACTTCACCTCGCGCCTGAACATGAACCTGCGCGAGGACAAGCACTGGTCGTACGGTGCGCGCAGCAGCGCGGTCAGTTCGGTGGGCCAGCGCCCGTGGATGGCCAGCGCGCCGGTGCAGATCGACAAGACCGGCCCGGCACTGGCGGAAATGCGCAAGGAAATCGCCGCGTTCGCCGATGGCAGCAAGCCGGCCACCGCTGCCGAGGTCAACCGCATCCGCAACATCCAGACCCTGAGCCTGCCCGGTGCCTACGAGACCGCCAGTGCGGTGGCGTCGACCATCGGTTCGATCGTGCAGTTCAAGCGCCCGGACGACTACGTGCTGCGGCGCAAGGCCGAGATCGAAGCGATGACCCCGGCGCAGGTGCAGCAGGCCGCCGCCGAGATCAAGCCGCAGGCCCTGACCTGGGTGGTGGTGGGTGACCTCAAGCAGACCGAAGCGGCCGTGCGCGCGCTGAACCTGGGCGAGGTGACGGTGATCGACGCCGAAG
>NZ_JAOCGL010000034.1:0-35764 GCF_029842485.1 Stenotrophomonas sp. GD03777 | reverse complement strand
GAAGCGCTGGTGCCGGACATCGGCGACTACGCCGGCATCCCGGTCATCGAAGTGCTGGTCGCCGTTGGCGACACGGTCAAGAAGGACCAGGGCCTGGTCACGCTGGAAAGCGACAAGGCCACGATGGAGGTGCCGTCGTCAGTGGCCGGTGTGGTCAAGGAGATCAAGGTCAAGGTGGGCGACAACCTGTCGCAGGGCGACGTGGTTGCCATCATTGATGCCGAAGGCGCTGCCGCGCCGGCACCGACCAAGGCGGCTGCCGCTGCTCCGGCTGCCGCCGAGACCGCCACCAAGGTCGAGCCGGTCGCTGTGCCGGCACAGCCGGACAAGCTGGCGGCGCGCGAGATCGCTTTGGCCGGCACCCCGTCCAGCCCGCCGGTGCAGTTCAACGCCGATGGCGTGCTGCCGGCCAAGGTGCCGTACGCCACCCCGGCGGTGCGCGTGTTCGCCCGCGAGCTGGGCGTGGACCTGCTGCAGATCAACGGCACCGAGAAGGGGGGCCGCATCACCAAGGCTGACGTGCAGAAGTTCGTCAAGGCCGCACTCAGTGGTGGTGTGCCAGCAGCTGCCGGTGGCGCCGTCGCCGCCGGTGGTGGCCTGAACCTGCTGCCGTGGCCGAAGGTCGACTTCAGCAAGTTCGGCGAGACCGAAGTCCAGCCGCTGTCGCGCATCAAGAAGATCTCCGGCGCGAACCTGGCCCGCAACTGGGCGATGATCCCGCACGTCACCCAGTTCGAACAGGCCGACATCACCGACCTGGAAGGCCTGCGCGTGGCGCTGAACAAGGAAAACGAGAAGGCCGGCATCAAGCTGACCATGCTTGCCTTCCTGATCAAGGCCAGCGCCGCGGCGCTGAAGAAGTTCCCGGAATTCAACGCCTCGCTCGACGCCAGCGGTGAGAACCTGACCCTGAAGAAGTACTTCCACATCGGCTTTGCCGCCGATACGCCGAACGGCCTGGTCGTGCCGGTCATCCGCGACGTGGACAAGAAGGGCGTGGTGCAGATCGCGCAGGAAACCGGCGAGCTGGCCAAGAAGGCGCGCGACGGCAAGCTGGGCCCGGCCGACATGAGCGGCGGCTGCTTCTCGATCAGCTCGCTGGGCGGCATTGGCGGCACCGCGTTCACTCCGATCGTCAATGCACCGGAAGTGGCCATCCTGGGCGTGTCCAAGTCCTCCATCCAGCCGGTCTGGAATGGCAAGGAGTTCGCGCCGAAGTTGATGCTGCCGCTGTCGCTGAGCTACGACCACCGCGTCATCGACGGCGCTCTGGCCGCACGCTTCACCACGTACCTGTCGCAGGTGCTGGCCGACATGCGCCGCGTGCTGCTGTAAGGCATCGCTTCGCCCCCACCGTGCGGCCGCTGCCCCTGGCGCGGCCGCGTGAACAGATGCAGTGACAGCCCGCCGGCCATGCCGGCCGGGCACAAGGAAAACCACCATGGCCACGATTGAAGTCAAGGTTCCCGACATCGGCGATTACAGCGATGTGCCGGTGATCGAAGTGTTGGTCGCCGTCGGCGACACGGTGAAGAAGGACCAGGGCCTGGTGACCCTGGAGTCGGACAAGGCCACCCTGGAAGTGCCGTCCTCGGCGGCCGGCGTGGTCAAGGAGATCAAGGTCAAGCTGGGCGATACCCTGTCCGAAGGCGCCGTGGTCGTGGTGCTGGACGCTGAAGGCGCCGCCGATGCCCCCGCCAAGGCCGCTGCGCCGGCTCCGGCTGCGGCCGCTCCGGCCAGCAAGCCGCCGGTGACCCCCTCGCACCGCGCCCCGGCCGAGCCGGTGGCACCGAAGCCGGCGCTGTCCAGTGGCAAGCCGGCCGACATCGAATGCGAAATGGTCGTGCTGGGCTCCGGCCCGGGCGGCTACACCGCCGCCTTCCGCGCCGCCGACGTCGGCCTGGATACGGTGCTGGTCGAGCGCTACGCCAGCCTCGGCGGCGTCTGCCTCAACGTCGGTTGCATTCCGTCCAAGGCGCTGCTGCACGCTGCCGCGGTGATCGACGAAGTGGCCCACGCCGGCGATTTCGGCGTCGAGTTCGGCAAGCCGACCATCACCCTGGACAAGCTGCGCCAGTACAAGGAAAAGGTCGTCAACCAGCTGACCAAGGGCCTGGCCGGCATGGCCAAGCAGCGCAAGGTCCGCAACGTGCAGGGCGTCGGCAGGTTCATCTCGGCCAACGAACTGGAGATCACCGCCGCAGACGGCAGCACCCAGCTGCTGCGCTTCCAGAAGTGCATCATTGCCGCTGGTTCGCAGGCGGTGAAGCTGCCGAACTTCCCGTGGGGCGACAAGCGCGTGATGGATTCCACCGACGCGCTGGAGCTGGCCGAAGTGCCGGGCTCGCTGCTGGTCGTCGGCGGCGGCATCATCGGCCTGGAAATGGCCACTGTGTACAGCGCACTGGGCAGCAAGGTCACCGTGGTCGAGTTCATGGACCAGCTGATGCCGGGCGCCGACAAGGACCTGGTCAAGCCGCTGGCCGACCGCCTGAAGAAGCAGGGCATCGAAGTGCACCTGAAGACCAAGGCCTCGGGCGTCACCGCCGATGCCAAGGGCATCACTGTGACCTTCGAGGCGGCCGAGGAAGGCCAGGCGCCGGCGCTGGCGCAGGGCACTTTCGACCGTGTGCTGGTGGCCGTCGGGCGTTCGCCGAACGGCAAGAAGATCGATGCCGAGAAGGCCGGTGTGCAGGTCACCGAGCGTGGCTTCATCCCGGTTGATCGCCAGATGCGCACCAACGTGCCGCACATCTTTGCCATCGGCGACATCGTCGGCAACCCGATGCTGGCGCACAAGGCTACGCACGAAGGCAAGCTGGCTGCTGAAGTGGCTGCTGGCCACAAGAAGGAATGGGTCGCCCGTGTGATTCCGTCGGTGGCCTACACCAACCCGGAAATCGCCTGGGTGGGCGTGACCGAGACCGAAGCCAAGGCCAAGGGCCTGAAGGTCGGCGTGGCCAAGTTCCCGTGGGCCGCCAGCGGCCGCGCGATCGGCATCGGTCGCACCGAGGGCTTCACCAAGCTGATCTTCGATGAGGAGACCCACCGCATCATCGGCGGCGCGATCGTTGGCGTGCATGCCGGTGACCTGCTGGCCGAGATCGGCCTGGCCATCGAGATGGGTGCCGAAGCCGAAGACATCGGCCACACCATCCATGCGCACCCGACACTGAGCGAATCGGTGGCAATGGCCTCGGAAATCTACGACGGCACGATCACCGATCTGTACATGCCGAAGAAGAAGTAAGGCGCCCGCGCCGTTCCGAACGAAAAGCCCCGGCATCTACCGGGGTTTTTTTGTTGAGCTTCGATCACTCTCATTGCGAGCGTTCGAGCCGCTGCGTGGGCCGCCTGGATGCCTGACACGCGGAGGGAGCGGGGGCTGGGTGCGAAGTAAAGGAGGAGGTGACGGCCGCAGGCCGGCGCCGGGGGACATTCGCAGACAGCCCCCGCTCCCTCCAGCGCTCGACCACGCCTGCGTCTACGGTAACTGCCACCGCGAAGGTCTGGGCCGCTGCGCAGGTGGCAGGCGTCTGGACAAATGTCCCCCGTCGTCCGCCTGCGGTGGTCGCCTCCTCCTTTACTTTGTCCAGACGCCGGCCACCCACGCAGCGGCTCGGCTTGCGGACAGTCCAGAGCCACTGCCTGGGCCGCGCGGATGCCTGATGCGCGGGGGGAGAGGGGCTTGTGTGCGAAGTAAAGGAGGAGGTGACGGCCGCAGGCCGGCGCCGGGGGACATTCGCACGCAAGCCCCTCTCCCCCCGCGCTCGGCCAACCTGCTTCTCTGCTCGACGATGCCACAAAAAACGCGGCCCCGATGTTCCGGAGGCCGCGCCAGGAGAGAGAGAGCCGTGGAAGGGGCGGGTGTCAGAACACGAAGCTGACGCCGGCCACCGGGCCCTTGAATTCCTGCTTCAGGCCGATGGTGCCGTCGCTGCCCTTCTTGTCCGCATCGAGCTTGAACCAGTCGTAGCCGGCGAACACACCGAAGTTCCTGGTGAAGCGGTAATCGACGATGGCGTTGGCGCGGCTCAGATCGCCCTTGTAGTCATCGAAGCTGCCCCAGCGCGTGTTGAGGTACTGGCCCTGCAGGGTGATCATCCACTTCTCGGACGGGGTGAAGCTCAATCGCGCACCGACCACTGGCGCCACGCCGTCGGTCTTCTCGTTGAGGAACTGGCCTTCGTACACGGTGCCGAGGTCGGCGTAGGCCTTGGTGCTGACCTTGGCGTACTCGGCACCCAGCTGCAGGCCGAGGTCGAACGTATCGGTGTCCACCACCGAGTAGTCATAGACCAGGCTGGCCACCTGGTACTTCAGTTCGCCCTTGACGAAGCTGCCGGACGGCACGTTGACGTCACCGAAGGAGATGTCCTGGCCGAGGGTCTCGCGGCGGTCCTTGTCGTACTTGAAATAGTTGAACAGCAGGCGCTGGCGGTTGCTGATGCGGAACATGCCGTCAATGCGCGGCTCCCACTCCTTGCCACCCAGCTTGAAGTCCTCGGAGAAACCGATGTCCTGCCCGGCGACATTGGTCTTGCCGCGGAGCGTGTTGTCCGAGTCGATGTTCATCGCACCCAGGCGCAGGGCAAAGCGGTCGTCGCCTTCGGCGGCGTGGGCAGCGGTGGCGAACGAGGCGCCGGCGGCGATCAGGGAGAGAGCGAGCAGGGTGGGTACGGGGCGCATCGAAGAGTCCTTGCAGTGGTTCATCAGAATGAAGACCACTGTGCCGGACAGGCCCGTCCACCATCCGTGAACGTATGGTCCACGGCATGTGCACGGTTCAGTGCTGTCGCGACGATGCAAAAAGATGGCCCCGGAGACGGGCTTCGGGGCCATCGTGGGACCTGCGGGGTGGAGCCGACGAGGATGCTGCAGGCAGGTCGAAAGATCGGACCCGCGCATCCGGCGAAAGTTCCTCGCCTGCGACCAAAGTTCAATACTGCGGTGCAGCATCATGCGGACGTCATTGTCCCCCGGGTGGTACGCAAAAATGTAACCGTTACCGCAACTTGCGGCTTCCCGGGATGAACAGGCAGCGGTTGTCTCGCAAATTGTCCCATTGCTATAATTTGGCGGCTCGATGAGGCCCCCCTGCTGTAGCCGCCTCAGCCTTCCACTTGCAACCACGCGGGACGTCCTGTGCTGAACTCCGTTGATGCGGGTCGGCGACTGATGCTGCGCGCCGCGGTCTACCCGCTGGCCGCGGTCGCTGTCCTGGCCCTGGCCTTCCTGCTGGTCGGTCCGAAATATGCCCTCGGCGCGCTGGCGTCCGGTGTGGCCATTTCGGCCGGTGGCTGGGTGGCGGCAAGGATGGCGCTGGGGGGTGGTGCGGTGGCCGCAGGATCGGCGATGGCTCGCCTGATCATTGCGATCGTGGCCAAGTGGGTCGTGGTTTTCGGCGTCCTGCTGGTGGGGTTCCTGGTCTTCAAGCTGCCTGCATTGGCGCTGTTGGCCGGTATCGCCGTCGGCTTGATGTTCCAGGTCCTGGCGATGGCCAGGCGTTGACAGAATTCAATTAACTGAAGGTTCCGGACACATGGCGGGCGAGGCTCTAACCCCTACCAGCTACATCCAGCATCACCTGCACAACCTGACCGCGCCGGTCGGCAAGGGTGAGGGTATGTTCTGGCATATCCACGTCGATACCTTCCTCACCGCGGTCCTGATGGGCCTGGTGATCGTTGTCGCGTTCTGGCTGGGCACCCGCAAGGCCACCGCCGGCGTGCCGGGCAAGTGGCAGGCCTTCGTCGAGATCTGCCTGGAGTTCGTCGACCGCCAGGCCAAGGACACCTACCACGGCAAGAGCAAGCTGGTCACGCCGATCGCCATCACCATCTTCTTCTGGATTCTGCTGATGAATCTGCTGAAGATGATCCCGGCCGATTTCATTGCCAAGCCGCTGGAATGGGCGGGCGTGCACTACTGGAAGCCGGTCCCGACCGCTGACGTCAATGCCACACTGGGCATGGCCATCAGCGTGTTCTTCCTGATGCTGTTCTTCGCACTGAAGTCGAAGGGCCTGGGCGGCTTCATCAAGGAATTCCTGACGGCGCCGTTCGGCAAGTGGATGATGCCGTTCAACCTGATCCTCAACATCGTCGAGTGGCTGAGCAAGCCGATCTCGCTGGCGATGCGACTGTTCGGCAACATGTTCGGCGGCGAAATCGTGTTCCTGCTGATCTGGGTGCTGGGTGGTGCCGGTTTCTTCGGTGCCATTGCCGGTGGTGTGTTCGGCCTCGGCTGGATGCTGTTCCACCTGCTGGTGATCCCGCTGCAGGCCTTCATCTTCATGATGCTGTCGATCGTGTACCTGAGCCTGTCGGAAGACGCTCACTGAGTTTCAAGCTTCAACGCGTTTCAACCTTCATCCGTTTCATCACCCTTAGCAACTTAAGTTCCTGGAGATAACCATGTACTTCGCCGTCCTGACCAACTTCGCGCAGATTCAGAGCTCCACCGCCCTTGCCGTCGGCATCATGATCGGCCTGGCCGCGCTGGGCGCCGGTCTGGGTCTGGCCATCATGGCTGGTAAGTTCCTGGAGTCGGCCGCCCGCCAGCCGGAACTGATCCCGGTCCTGCAGGTCCGCATGTTCATCACCGCCGGCCTGATCGACGCCGCGTTCATCATCTCGGTCGCCGTTGGCCTGCTGCTGGCCTTCGCCAACCCGCTGTCGGCTGCCTTCGCTGGCGCCGTCACCAAGGCTCTGGCCGGCTGATACAGCGGTTTGAGACGACCGGGTGCTGATGCACCCGGTTTCGGATGAAGGCCGGATGTGCCGCTTCGGCGGCGCGTCCACCCCGAAACCAGCGATCGAGCTAACCATGAATATCAATTTCACCCTTCTTGCGCAGGCGCTGGCCTTCGCTGGTCTGATCTGGATCATCGCGACCAAGATCTGGCCGCCGCTGATGAACGCGATCGAAGAGCGCCAGCAGAAGATTGCTGAAGGCCTCGCTGCTGCCGACCGCAGCCAGAAAGATCTGGCCCAGGCGCAGGAGAAGGTCAACGAAGCGCTGAAGGAAGCCCGCACCAAGGCCAACGAGATCATCGATCAGGCCCATGCGCGTGCCAACCAGATCGTTGATGCTGCCCGCAACGAAGCGATCACCGAAGCCACCCGTCAGAAGGAACTGGCCCAGGCTGAAATCGACGCCGCCGCCAACCGTGCCCGTGAAGATCTGCGCAAGCAGGTGTCCGCGCTGGCCGTGACCGGTGCCGAAAAGCTGCTCAAGCGCGAAATCGACGCCAACGCCCACAAGGCGCTGCTCGACGAGCTGGCCTCGGAGATCTAAGGATGAGCCAGGCCCTCACGCTTGCCCGCCCGTACGCCCGCGCCGCGTTCGCGACCGCGCGCGACGAAGGCGCGTTCGCGCCGTGGTCGGACGCCCTGGCGTTCTCCGCCCACGTCGCCGCCGACCCGCGCGTGGCGGCCCTGCTCGCCAACCCGGAGCTGGGTCGTGACGACGCCGTCGCCCTGCTGGCGCCGGTGTCCCACGGCGAGACCTACTCGCGCTTCCTGGCCATCCTGGCCGAATCGCATCGTCTGCCGCTGCTGCCGGAAATCTCCGGCATGTTCGACGCCCTGCGCGCCGAAGCCGAGCACGTGGTCAAGGCCACCGTCACCTCGGCTGCCGAGCTGTCGGCCGGCGAGCTGGACGCGATCAAGGTCGCGCTGCGCAAGCGCTTCAACCGCGAGGTCGACGTGACCACTGCGGTCGATGCTTCGCTGATCGGCGGCGCCGTGATCGACGCCGGCGACGTGGTCATCGATGGTTCGCTGAAGGGCAAGCTGGCCCGTCTGCAGACCGCGCTCGCTAACTGAATTCATTTAACGTCCGGCCCCGCTGCCGGCACTAGGACTTGACGATGGCAACCACGCTCAACCCCTCCGAAATCAGCGAACTGATCAAGAACCGCATCGAGAAGGTCAAGCTGGCCGCGGAATCGCGCAACGAAGGCACCGTGACCAGCGTGTCCGACGGCATCGTGCGCATCTTCGGTCTGGCCGACGTGATGCAGGGCGAAATGATCGAACTGCCGAACAACACCTTCGCCCTGGCCCTGAACCTGGAGCGCGACTCGGTCGGCGCCGTGGTCCTGGGTGACTACGAGCACCTGCGCGAAGGCGACGTCGCCAAGACCACCGGCCGCATCCTGGAAGTGCCGGTCGGTCCGGAACTGCTGGGCCGCGTCGTGAACGCGCTGGGCGAGCCGATCGACGGCAAGGGCCCGCTGGGCACCGACCTGACCGCTCCGGTGGAGCGCGTTGCTCCGGGCGTGATCTGGCGCAAGTCGGTCGACCAGCCGGTGCAGACCGGTTACAAGTCGGTCGACTCGATGATCCCGATCGGCCGTGGCCAGCGCGAGCTGATCATCGGTGACCGCCAGACCGGCAAGACCGCCATGGCGATCGATGCGGTGATCAACCAGAAGGGCACCGGCATCAAGTGCGTGTACGTTGCGATCGGCCAGAAGGCGTCGACCATCGCCAACATCGTGCGCAAGCTGGAAGAGAACGGCGCGCTGGCCCACACCATCGTGGTGGCCGCGACCGCTTCCGAATCGGCTGCCATGCAGTACATCAGCGCCTACTCGGGCTGCACCATGGGTGAGTACTTCATGGACCGCGGCGAAGACGCGCTGATCGTGTACGACGATCTGTCCAAGCAGGCCGTCGCCTACCGCCAGATCTCCCTGCTGCTGAAGCGTCCGCCGGGCCGCGAAGCCTACCCGGGTGACGTGTTCTACCTGCACTCGCGCCTGCTGGAACGCGCTGCCCGCGTGTCCGAGGAATACGTCGAGAAGTTCACCGAAGGCAAGGTCACCGGCAAGACCGGCTCGCTGACCGCGCTGCCGATCATCGAAACCCAGGCCGGCGACGTGTCCGCCTTCGTTCCGACCAACGTGATCTCGATCACCGACGGCCAGATCTTCCTGGAAACCGATCTGTTCAACGCCGGCATCCGCCCGGCCGTGAACGCCGGTATCTCGGTGTCGCGCGTCGGTGGCTCGGCCCAGACCAAGATCATCAAGAAGCTGTCGGGCGGCATCCGTATCTCGCTGGCCCAGTACCGTGAACTGGCTGCCTTCGCGCAGTTCGCCTCGGACCTGGACGAAGCGACCCGCAAGCAGCTGGAGCGTGGCCAGCGCGTCACCGAGCTGATGAAGCAGAAGCAGTACGCGCCGATGTCGATCGCCAACCAGGCGCTGTCGATCTACGCCGTCAACGAGGGTTACCTCGACGACGTGCCGGTCAACAAGCTGCTGGCGTTCGAAGAAGGCCTGCACGCCCACTTCGCCAATACCCAGGGCGAGCTGATCAGCAAGGTCAACGCTACCGGCGGTTGGGACAACGACATCGAAGGTGCCTTCAAGAAGGGCATCGCCGAGTTCAAGACCACCGGCAGCTGGTAATCGCGGTCCTGTAGAGCGGAGCCACCGGCTCCGCTGGACCAGATGACAAACGGTTGAACAACGCGGGGCATCAGCCCCGCGCCACGGGAAACAAGAGATGGCAAGCGGACGCGAAATCAAAACCAAGATCAAGAGCGTGCAGAACACCCGCAAGGTGACGCGCGCCCTGGAAATGGTCTCGGCCTCCAAGATCCGCAAGGCGCAGGATCGGATGAAGACCTCGCGTCCGTACGCGCAGGCGATGAAGCAGGTGATCGGTCACCTGGCCCAGGCCAGCACCGACTACCAGCATCCGTTCCTGGTCGAGCGTGAGCAGGTAAAGCGGGTCGGTTTCATCGTGATCTCCTCCGATCGCGGTCTGGCCGGCGGCCTGAACAACAACCTGTTCCGCAAGATGCTGGGCGAAGCCAAGGCATGGCAGGACAAGGGTGCCGAAGTGGACCTGGTGACCATCGGCCAGAAGGCATCGACCTTCTTCCGCCGCGTGAAGGTCAACATGGTCGGCAGCGTGACCCACATCGGCGACGTGCCGAAGCTGGAATCGCTGATCGGTGTGATCAAGGTCATGCTCGACGCCTTCACCGAAGGCAAGATCGACCGCGTGTACCTGGTCTACAACCGCTTCGTGAACACCATGGTGCAGAAGGCCAGCTTCGATCAGCTGCTGCCGCTGCCGCCGGCCGAGAAGCAGGTCGCTCACCACGACTGGGACTACCTGTACGAACCCGATGCCGCGACCGTGCTGGAGCACGTGATGACGCGTTACATCGAGTCGCTGGTGTACCAGGCACTGCTGGAAAACGTCGCCTCCGAGCATGCCGCACGCATGGTTGCGATGAAGGCGGCGAGCGACAACGCCAACAAGCTGATCGGCACTCTGCAGCTCGTCTACAACAAGGCGCGCCAGGCAGCGATCACCCAGGAAATCTCCGAAATCGTCGGCGGCGCGGCAGCAGTCTGACCGCGTTCGTTCAAAGCACACATTAGAGGATGCAGCAATGAGTCAGGGCAAGATCGTTCAGATCATCGGCGCGGTCGTCGACGTCGAATTCCCGCGTGAATCGGTGCCGAAGGTGTACGACGCACTGAAGGTCGAAAACACCGAGATCACCCTCGAAGTCCAGCAGCAGCTGGGCGACGGCGTGGTGCGTACCATCGCCCTCGGTTCCACCGACGGCCTGAAGCGCAACCTGGTTGCCGTCAACACCGGCCGCGGCATTTCGGTGCCGGTCGGCGCCGGCACCCTGGGCCGCATCATGGACGTGCTGGGCCGTCCGATCGACGAAGCCGGCCCGGTCGCTGCCAGCGACAACTGGGAAATCCACCGCGCTGCGCCGTCGTATGAAGACCAGTCCCCGGCCACCGAGCTGCTGGAAACCGGCATCAAGGTCATCGACCTGATGTGCCCGTTCGCCAAGGGCGGCAAGGTCGGCCTGTTCGGCGGCGCCGGCGTCGGCAAGACCGTCAACATGATGGAACTGATCAACAACATCGCCAAGGCGCACAGCGGCCTGTCCGTGTTCGCCGGCGTGGGTGAGCGTACCCGTGAGGGCAACGACTTCTACCACGAAATGAAGGACTCCAACGTCCTGGACAAGGTGGCGATGGTGTACGGCCAGATGAACGAGCCGCCGGGCAACCGCCTGCGCGTCGCGCTGACCGGCCTGACCATGGCCGAGTACTTCCGCGACGAGAAGGACGAAAACGGCAAGGGCAAGGACGTCCTGTTGTTCGTCGACAACATCTACCGCTACACCCTGGCCGGTACCGAAGTGTCGGCACTGCTGGGCCGTATGCCGTCCGCGGTGGGTTACCAGCCGACCCTGGCCGAGGAAATGGGCGTCCTGCAGGAGCGCATCACCTCGACCAAGAACGGCTCGATCACCTCGATCCAGGCCGTCTACGTTCCCGCGGACGACCTGACCGACCCGTCGCCGGCGACCACCTTCGCCCACCTGGACTCGACCGTCACCCTGTCGCGTTCGATTGCCTCGCTGGGTATCTACCCGGCCGTCGATCCGCTGGACTCCACCAGCCGCCAGATGGATCCGCTGGTGATCGGCCACGAGCACTATGACACCGCCCAGCGCGTCCAGCAGACCCTGCAGAAGTACAAGGAACTGAAGGACATCATCGCGATCCTGGGCATGGACGAACTGTCCGAAGAGGACAAGCAGGCCGTGTCGCGCGCCCGTAAGATCGAGCGCTTCTTCAGCCAGCCGTTCCACGTGGCCGAAGTGTTCACCGGTTCGCCGGGCAAGTACGTGCCGCTGAAGGACACCATCCGTGGCTTCAAGGCCATCGTCGATGGCGAGTACGACCACCTGCCGGAGCAGGCGTTCTACATGGTCGGCGGCATCGAAGAAGCGGTCGAGAAGGCCAAGAAGATGGCCGAGAAGGCCTGATCCGGGACGGGCGGGAGCGATCCTGCCCGACCTGACGCCGGCGCCGGGCAACCGCCCGCGCCGGTGGACCCCCACGGTGGCATTGCGCCGCCGCGAACAGCGAAGAGATTTGCATGAGCACGATCCGTTGCGACATCGTCAGCGCCGAGCAGGAAATCTTCCGTGGCGAAGCGACCCTGGTCGTGGCCACCGGTGAGCTGGGTGAACTGGGCATCGCGCCCAAGCACGCGCCGCTGATCACCCGCCTGAAGCCGGGCAAGGTGGTGGTCACCACGCCGAACGGCGAGCAGCTGGATTTCGCCATCTCCGGCGGTATCCTGGAAGTGCAGCCGCAGGTGGTGACCGTGCTGGCCGACACCGCGATCCGCGCGCAGGACATCGACGAAGCCTCGGTCCGCAAGGCCAAGGAAGAAGCCGAACGCATCCTGGCCAACCGCGGCGAAGCGATGGAAGTGGCCGAAGCCCAGCAGAAGCTGGCTGAAGCCGTCGTCCAGCTGCAGGCACTGGAACGCCTGCGCAAGAATCTCAAGCACTGAGGTTCGCGCTGCATCCACGAGAACGCCGGCCCTGTGCCGGCGTTTTTGTTTGGGGCGGGGCAGGGCCGATTGGGTAGAGCCGACGGGGTAGAGTCGACTGTCAGTCGACTACCGCGCGCAGCTCGGGATTTTCGCGACCTCACGGAAGAGCAGTCGACTGACAGTCGACTCTACCGTTCCGGTTCCCGCCCCCAATCCGGCATCCCGATTCCCGCCTCGTCTCAGCGATACACCACGTAGCGCATCAACAGGAACGACACGCATGCCAGCCCGCCTTCCACCAGCGGCTTGGCCAGCCACGTGAATTGCAGGCCCAGCGCCTGGTCGACCAGGCTGACCAGCAGCGTGCTCGTCGCCGTCAGCAGCAGCCACAGCCCGAAGAAACGTGCAAAGCGCTTCCATCCCAGCTTGCGGGTGCCGGCCTCGGCAAAGGTGTAGCGGCCGTTGAGCCAGAAGCCCAGCAGCATGCCGGCCAGGCGACCGGCGATGTTGGCCGGCGCGACCGGCATGCCCAGCGCGGTGGCGACCACGAACACCAGCCAATCGACCAGCAGCTGCACGAGCCCGATCACGAGGTAGGTGCTTCCCTGGCGGAGCAGGCTCATCGGCGTGGTGAAGGAGGAGGGATGCCCATGTTAACGGCCCACGCTCTAGAATCACCGGCAACGAACTACGGACTGCTGCTCCCATGACCCAAGCCCTGCACGTCATCATCCTCGCCGCCGGCGCCGGCAAGCGCATGAAGTCGGTGCTGCCGAAGGTGCTGCAGCCGATCGCCGGCCAGCCGATGCTGGCGCACGTGATCGATACGGCCCGCGAGCTGCAGCCGGCGGCCATCCACGTGGTTTACGGCCATGGTGGCGAGGCGGTGCGTCAGTACTTCGCCGGCCAGCCCGACCTGCAGTGGGCCGAACAGGTCCAGCAGCTCGGTACCGGCCACGCAGTGGCGCAGGCAATGCCGCAGGTTCCCGATGCCGCGCAGGTGCTGGTGCTGTACGGCGATGTGCCGCTGATCCGCGCGCAGACCCTGCGCGACCTGCTGGCGCAGCCGGGCCGGCTGGCAGTGCTGGTGGCCGATGTCGATGACCCGACCGGGTACGGCCGGGTGCTGCGCGATGCAGAGGGCAAGGTGGGCTCCATCGTCGAGCAGAAGGACGCCACCGACGACCAGCTGCGCGTGCGCACGATCAACACCGGCATCATCGCCGCAGAGTCGACCGCGCTGCGCCGCTGGTTGTCGCAGCTGTCCAACAGCAATGCGCAGGGCGAGTACTACCTTACCGATGTGTTCGCGTTCGCCGCGCATGAGTACACCCCGGCCGAGATGGCCCTGGTCGCCGATGCACAGGAGGCCGAGGGGGCGAATGATCCATGGCAGCTGTCGCAGCTGGAGCGCGCCTGGCAGCGCCGTGCGGTGCGTGCACTGTGCGCTCAGGGCGCGCGCGTGCGTGACCCGGCACGACTGGATATCCGTGGCACCGTCACCGTGGGCAGCGATGTACTGATCGATGTCGACGTTGTTCTTGAAGGCAACGTCGTGCTCGGTGACGGCGTTACCGTAGGCCCGTTCAACCGGCTGAAGGACGTCAACCTGGGGCCCGGCACCGAAGTGCGCGCGCATTGCGACCTGGAAGGCGTGGTGACCGAAGGTGCCGCGCAGATCGGCCCGTTCGCACGCTTGCGGCCGGGTACCGTGCTGGCCGATGGCGTACACGTCGGCAACTTCGTCGAAACCAAGAAGGTCACCCTCGGCGTCGGCAGCAAGGCCAACCATCTCACCTACCTGGGTGACGCGGTGATCGGCAGCAGGGTGAACATCGGTGCCGGCACCATCACCTGCAACTACGATGGCGTGAACAAGTCGACCACCACCATCGGCGACAACGCCTTCATCGGCTCCAACAGCTCGCTGGTGGCACCGATCACCATCGGCGAGGGCGCGACCATCGCTGCCGGGTCGGTCATCACCCGCACCGCGCCGGACGGCAAGCTGACGCTGGCACGTGCACGACAGGAAACCATCGATGGCTGGAAGCGCCCGGTCAAGAAGTCCTGAGCCACGGGTGCCGCGCACCGATGAGCTGGGTGCGCTGCCGGCGATCGAACAGCGTGCCGGTGAACTGCTGAGGGGCCACGAGGCCTATCCGGTGTTTGCCGGCCACGGTCTGGACCTGCCGACGCTGCAGGAAGGCCGTGAGCGTGGACAGCTCTGGGTGGTGGATGGCGCCGGCGGCGGCATTGCCGGCTACCTGCTGGCCGGCGACCTGGCAGGCGAGTTCCATGTCCTGCAGATGGATGTGGATCCAGCGCACGCGCGTCGTGGCCATGGCCGTGCATTGCTGCGGCATGCCTTGGCGCAGGCAAAGGCCACCGGCTTTGCTGCAGCGGTGCTGACCACCTTGAGCGATGTACCGTGGAATGCAGCCTTCTATGCCAGCGAAGGATTCGTAGAAGTGCCGGAGGCGAAGTGGAACGATGGCCTGCGCGCCGTCATGGCCGAAGAGGCTGCGCTCGGGTTTCCGATGCACCTGCGGGTGGCGATGCGGCGGGTCTGGTAGGTTCCGACCCTGGTCGGCACATCCACGCATGGCGTGGATCTACCCGATTGGCCCGCTCACCCCACCGGCAACAGGATCGACACGCACAGCCCGCCATCACCGCGGTTCTGCAGCGACACCCGCCCACCGTGCGCCTCCACGATCTCGCGGGTCAGTGCCAGTCCCAACCCGGTACCGTTGCGCTTGGTCGAATAGAACGGCATCAGCGCGTTCTGCAGCACCTGCTCGTTCATGCCCTTGCCACGGTCCAGCACATCCAGGCGCAGCCATTGCGGCAACCGCGTCAGCTGCACCTGCACGTCATCATTGGGCGGATCGGCTTCGGCACAGGCTTCATGCGCGTTCTTCAGCAGGTTCAACAGCGCCTGCCCGAACTGCGCGATGTCGATCCGGCTGCTCAGTTCCTCGTCCGGTTCACGTTCCATGCTGAACGGAATCTGCTGGCGCAGGCTGGACAGGAAGGGCGCCCAGTGCACGGTCTGCAGTTGCGGTTGCGGCAGCTTGGCGAAGCGCGCATAGCCACGGATGAAGCCTTCCAGGTGGCGCGCGCGGTCTTCGATGGTGGTGAAGATCTCCGGCAGCCGATCGAAGCGCTCGCGCTGTACCAGCACGCCGCCGGAATGGGCCAGCGAGGCGATCGGCGCCAGCGAGTTGTTGAGCTCGTGGCTGATCACCCGGATCACCTTCTTCCACGTCTGCACTTCCTGGCGGCGCAGTTCGGCGGTGAGCAGGCGTACCAGCAGCAGGTCGTGCGGGCGGCCGTTGAGCTGGAAAGATCGGCGTGAGAGGTGATAGACCTGTTCGTCGTCCTCATCGCCGTCTTCGCCTTCCGCATGCACCGCGAACAGGCTGTCGCCGCCACGGGCGATGGCATCGCGCAGCTCCACCGGCACCTGTTCCAGCACCTCTTCCAGGCGCTGGCCTTCCAGCTTCCAGCCGCCATGCAGCAGCTTGCGCGCGGCCAGGTTGGAGAACACCACGCGGGCGATGCCATCGCCGCCGGAAGCAATCAGCAGCATCGCCACCGGGGTGTTCTGTACCATGGTGTCCAGCAGCAGTTCGCGCTGCACCAGGCCTTGCCGCTGCTCGCGCAGCACGTCGCCCAGTTCGCGGTGCGCCTGCACCAGGTCACCCAGTTCGTCGTTGCCTGGCCAGTACACACCGAAGTTGTACTCACCGTCGCGGTAGCTGCTGGTGGTGCCGGCCAAGGCGCGCATCAATGAACGTACCGGCGCGGTTGCACGGCGCAGGGTCCACCACATCAGCGACAGCAGGATCAGCGCCGACACCGTGGTCACCACCCAGCCATGGTCCATCCAGTAGGCCAGCAGCCACGGCAACGCGGCGGCCAGCGCCAGCACCGGCAGCAGGCGCAGGAACAGGCGGAAGGTGAACGAGCGCCGTTTCATTCGCGTGGGATGCCGTGCCGGTCCATGCGCCGGTACAGTGCCTGGCGGCTCAGGCCGAGTTCGGCGGCGGCCTGGGCGATGACGCCGTGGTTGCGCGCCAGCACATCCTCGATGCGCGCACGGTCAGGATCATTGCCGGCACTGGCTGCCGGTCGCGGTGCAGGTGCGGCACGCGGCAGGTTCAGGTCGGCCACTTCGATGCGGTTGCCGGTCGCCAGCAACTCGGCCCGCTGGATCACGTTGCGCAGTTCGCGCACGTTGCCGGGCCAGGGGTACCGTTGCAAGGCCGCGGTGGCGGCGCTGGAAAGTGGCTTGCCGGCGGTCAGGAAGCGCTCGGCCAGGGGCACGATGTCGCCCGGGCGCTCGGCCAATGGTGGCAGTACCAATTCCACCGTATTGAGGCGGTAGTACAGGTCTTCGCGGAAGGTGCCGTCGCGGATCATCGCCGGCAGGTCGGCATTGGTCGCGCTGACCACACGGACTTTGACCTGGCGCTCGCGATTGGAGCCAAGACGCTCGAAGCGCCCTGTTTCCAGCACACGCAGGAGCTTCATCTGGCCGCCCAGCGACAGGTTGCCGATCTCATCCAGGAACAGCGTGCCGCCGTCGGCGGCTTCGAACTTGCCCTCGCGTGCCTTGTTGGCGCCGGTATATGCGCCGGCTTCGGCACCGAACAGTTCGGCCTCGATCAGTTCCGAGGGCAGGGCGCCGCAGTTGACCGTGATGAACGGGCCCTTGGCCACCAGCGAGTTGGCCTGGATGATCTGCGCGATCTTCTCCTTGCCGGCACCATTGGGACCGGTGATCAGCACCGGCAGGTCGGAGCGCGCGACCTGGCAGGCCAGGGCAATGACGCGCTCGCTGGCCGGATCGGCGAAGACCGCACCACACAGCTCGTACTTTTCTTCCAGCGCATTGCGCTGGCGCAGCTCACGGCTGCGGCGGCGGTCCAGCTCGCGCCGCGCCTCGGACAGCTCGAGCAGGTTGTTGACCGTGGTCAGCAGCTTGCGGTCGTCCCAGGGCTTGGCCAGGTAGTCGGCGGCACCGGCCTTGACCAGGTCCACCGCACTGCTCAGGTGGGTCCAGGCGGTGAGCAGGATCACCGGCAGGTCCGGGTGGCGCGCGCGGATCTGTGCGAACAGGTCTTCGCCTTCTTCGCCGGAGGTGGTGTCCTCGCTGAAATTCATGTCCTGGATCACCAGGTCGACCGGCTGCGACTCGAGCAGGGCCAGCCCTTCGGCCGGGCTCTGCGCCTGCAGGGTGTCGATGTCATGCAGGGAGAACAGCACGTCCAGCGCGGTGCCCACGCTGGCGTTGTCGTCGATGATCAGGATCGAAGGCATCAAGCAGTTCTGCAGAAAGGGATGGGCGGCGCCGATGGAGCCGTGTTCGTATCCATACGCCGGGAGAGCCCGGCGCCACCCATCAAGCATAGCCAAAGCCGTGGCGACGAGGGCGGGCTGGTTTCAGCGCCGCGCTGGTGGAGGCAGTGGTGCCGGCGGTGGCGGAGCGACCAGCGCCAGCCGCCACGAGGCGGCGTCCACCGGGACGGTGAGCTCGCGTTTGTCGCGGCGCAGCAACAGGTACGCAGTCGGGGCAGTGGAATGCCGCAGCGCATCGGCAAGATGCTCGATCCGCCGCACAGCCGTATCGTCCAGGCGCAGGATGCGGTCGCCGCTGCGCACGCCGAAGCGGGCTTCCGGACGCGCGGCGTCCACCCGTACCTGGCCCTCGGTCGAGCGCAGCGCCAGGCGGGCATCATCCTGGCGCCATTCCAGCGTCTGCGAGCTGCCACCGTCGGCCAGCGCCGGCAGTGGCAGCAGTGCCATCAACAGCACCCGGCAGGCACGCATCTCACGCGCCCCGCGTGGCAACTGCGGGCGGGACCGCCGCCGCGCGCCGGGCCGGTCCGAACACCGCGACCTGGCCCAGCACCCACAGCAGCAGCGCGCCCAGCGGCAGGTAGTACAGGGGCATGCGTGGCAGCTCGTACAGGTTCATCAGTGCCAGATTGATCGCGTAGGCCGCCAGCATGCCCAGCACGATCCCCAGCGAGGCCAGCAGGAAGTTCTCGGTCTGGAAGTAGCGCAGGATCTGCCCGCGGGTGGCACCGAGCGCGCGGCGGATGCCGATCTGCTTGCTGCGCTGCTGCACCCAGAAGCTGGCCAGGCCGATGATGCCCAATGCGGTGACCACCAGCAGCGAGATGCTGACGGTGATCAGCAGGCCAACCATCGCGCGGTCGTTCTTGAAGAAGTCCTTGCGCTGGTCTTCATAGGTCAGCTTGTCGCGCATCAGCCGGTTGGGGTCATTGCGCTCCAGTACAGCAGCCCCCGCATCAAGCACCTCCTGGCGGCGTTCCGGCGAAGTGCGCAGCACATAGGTGCCACCCTCGTCGAAGGTGCGCCGCATGGGCAGCAGCATGGAGTTCGTCCAGTTGTCATTCCAGCCGTTGGGCGTGCTCAGCGTGTCGACGATGCCGACCACATGCAGCGGCTGCTTGCCCATGTAGTAGGTCTTGCCCAGCGCGCTGCCGTTGGGTTCCATCTTGGCGGCGGTGGCCTGGGTGAGGATGACCGGGATGGCGTTTTCCTTGGCGCCCCCCTTGCTGGCGTCTTCGAAGTTCTGGTACTCGCCGGGCAGGAAATCGCGGCCGGCGATCAGGTTGATGCCCATCGTGGCCAGCCCGTTCTCGGACAGGGTGTACATCGAGGCGTTGGTGGTCGGCCGTTCCTGGTCGATCTCCCGCGAGATGCTGCTGCTGGACGAGCCGTTGCGGAAAGGCACCTGGTTGATGATGGTGACGTTGCTGACGCCGGGAAGCGCACGCAATGACGCCAGGTCCTCACGGGTGCGGGCCATGGCATCGGTCTGCTTGCCGATGCCGCTGACGCGGAGCATCACCAGTTCGTTCTCGGCGATGCCGCTGGGCATGCTGATCTTCTCCACGCGCTGGCTGACCAGGAACAGCGCGTTGCAGACGATGGCGCAGGTTAGTGCGACTTCCAGCACGATCAGGGCAGCGGCAGTCTTGTGCCGGCGCAGCGTGCTGAGGATGGGGCGGATGTCCATGGGAGTCCTCGTTCGGGTGCTTACTGCGACTTGAGCTGGATGGCCGGAGTGACCTGCATGGCGCGCCAGGCAGGCAGGAAACCGGCGGCAAGGCTGGCGAACAGGGTCAAGCCCAGCGCAAGCAGCAGCATGTTGCCGTCCAGGTGGGCCAGCTTTGCGTACTCCACCGGTTGCTGGCGCACCGCGAACAGGCCCAGCAGGGCCAGGCCGATGCCCAGCACGCCCCCGACCACGCCGACCGCGCCGGCTTCCACCAGGCACTGCAGGAAGATCTGGCCACGGCTGGCACCGAGTGCGCGGCGCACGCCGATCTCACCACTGCGGCGCAGGAACTTGGCCAGCAGCAGGCCCACCGTGTTGACCAGGCAGACCCCCAGGAAACCCAGTGCCAGCCACAGCTGCAGGCGCACATCGCTGGGCACCGCGCCGTTGAAGTCCAGCCATTCCATCACGGTGCGCAGGCGCACGTTCGGCGGGTGCTTGAAGCGGCCGGCCTGGCGCTGCTGGCTCGAATAGTTCTCCAGGTAGCGGCGGTAGTCGGCGGCCTTGGCCGGGTCCATCTCCACCCAGTACTGCAGCCACGCGCACGGCGCATTGAGCGAGTAGCTGTTGCCGTCGGGATTTTCGCCGAAGCAGTTCATGTTGCCGTTGCTGCCCAGTTTCAGGTCGAAGGACGTGGAAATCGGCAGCAGCAGGTCCTCGTTCTTGCCGTAGCTGCCGGTGGTCAGGTCGTAGAAGTGCGGCTCCGGGCTCCACTCCTTCATCACGCCGACGATGCGGTAGCTCTGGCCTTCCATGCGCAGGTCGCGGCCTACGCTGTTGGCGCCCTGGTAAAGCTTGTCGTTGAGCGCCTTGGAGATGACCACCACGCGTGCGCGGCCTTCGTCGTCCTCGCGCGTCCACGGGCGGCCGTACTGCATGGGCACCTCGAACATCGGGAAGAAATCGGCCGAGGTCCAGCGGGTGTCGATGCTGAAGGGCTTGAGGGTGCTGTTGTCCGGTTCGATGGTGCCGCCGCCGCCGCTCATCAGCGCCTGGCGCTCGCCCTTGGCTTCGCGCAGCAGGGCTTCACCGTCGAAGCGGGTCAACTGTGTTTCCGGCTCCTCGCCCGCGACATAGGCGCCGGTCGCGGCATCGAGCTGCACATAGAACAGCCGGTCACTCTTGCCGGGGATCGGGTCGCCGGACAGCACGTGGAATACGGTCAGGGTGGTCATCGAGGCACCGATGCCGAGGGCGATGGCTACCACCATCAGCGCAGTCAGGACCTTGTTGCGGCGGAAACTGCGTACCGCCAATCGGGCGTAGTAGGCGAACATGGGAATGCCCTCACTCGTTGACGGCGACGATGTGGCGCGGCGTGGCCAGCACCGGCTCGCGCACCAGGTCGGTGACCTGGCCGTCGACGATGTGCACGTTGCGCTGCGCACGCGCGGCCAGTTCCGGGTCGTGGGTGACCATTACGATGGTGGTGCCGGCGGCATTGATCTCCTCCAGCAGTTCCATCACGCCACGCGCCATCTGCGTATCCAGGTTGCCGGTCGGCTCGTCGGCCAGCAGCAGGCGCGGGCTGCCGGCCAGTGCACGCGCGATCGCCGCACGCTGCTGCTGACCGCCGGACAGCTCATTCGGGTAGTGCTTCATGCGCGAGCCCAGGCCGACCTGGGTCAGCGCCTTCTCGATGCGTTCGCGGCGTTCGTTGGCGCTCATCTTCCGATAGCGCAGCGGCACGTCGACGTTGTCGAACAGGTTGAGGTCGGGGATCAGGTTGAAGCCCTGGAAGATGAAGCCGATCTTCTGGTTGCGCAGGCGGCTGCGGGCGTCATCGCCCAGCGTGCTCACATCCTGCCCGTCCAGCATGTAGGTACCGCTGGTGAAGGTTTCCAGCAGGCCGGCGATGTTGAGGAAGGTGGTCTTGCCGGAACCGGACGGACCGGTGACGGCGACGAACTCGCCTTCCTTGACCTGCAGTTCCAGGGAGCGCAACGCGTGGGTTTCCACCTGTTCGGTGCGGAAGACCTTGGCGACCGAACGCATTTCGAGCATGTACATGGGGTGTCCTCTCTCCAGGATTCAGGTATCAGTTGACGGAGACGCGTTCGGCGTCCTTGAACAGGTCGCTGCCGGAGACCACGATGCGGTCGCCCGGCTGCACACCCGACTTGATTTCCACTTCGCCCAGGCTGCTGACGCCCAGTTCCACCGGGCGGCGCACGGCGGTGCGGCCATCCATCACGTAGGCCATGCCGTTGCCCTGTTCGACGAACGGGCCGCGCTCGACCTTCAGCACGTTCTTGCGGGTATCGAGCAGCACGCGCACCGACATCCGCTGGCTCTGGCGCAGGCCTTCCGGCTGCGCGCTGGCGAAACGCACGCGGGCATTGACCTCGCCGTTGACCACCTCCGGCGACACCGCGCTGATCTCGCCCGGGAACGGCTGGCCGTTGCCGCCGGTCAGCTGGGCCGGCATGCCGATCGCCAGGTCGCGGGCGAAGCTCTCCGGCACCTTGATCTCGACCTCGAACTTGGACAGGTCGACCACGCCCAGCACCGGCGCGTTGGCGGCCAGGTTGGTGGACTGCACCGCCTGGACCTGGCCGACCTGGCCATCGAACGGGGCGCGCAGGGTCAGTGCATCGACCTGGCGTTGCACTTCGGCCACCACGGCCTTCTGGCGGTCGGCCAGCAGGCGCTTGTTGCGGGCATCCAGGTCGGCGCCCTGGCTCTGCAGGCGCGCGTCGGTGGTGGCGTTGGCCAGGGTGATGTCGGCCTTCTTCAGCGAGTCCTTCGCCTTGGCCAGGTCGATCTGCGGCACCGCACCGCCGTCGTAGCCGCGCTGGTAGCGCTGCAGGTCGCGGTCGGCGGCCTGGCGTTCGATGGTGGCCTGGTCGGTTTCCTTGCGTGACTTGGCACGGGCCAGGGTCGCGTCCAGCGCGGCGCGGCTGGCCTCGGCTTCCAGGCCGGCCAGCGTTGCCTGTTCCTGGGCCAGCTTGCTGCGCAGTTCCGGGCTGTCGATGATCGCCAGCTCCTGGCCCTTCTTGACCACGTCACCGGCGACGACCTTCAGGTCCACGGTACCGGCCGAGATCGCGTACAGGATCGGGCTGTTGGCGGCGATCACGCGGCCGTCGGCAGCGATGTCACGGACCAGGTCGCCCCGCTTCACCTCGGCGATGCGCACGCGGCTGCTGTCGAAGGAGCGGCTGGCATTGGACCAGGCATGGACCGCCCAGCCGATGCCGGCGAGCAGCGCAATGGCGCCCAGCGCCGGCCAGCGGTAGCGGTGCCAGCTGGCGCGGGTGGTGCCGGCCGGGGCGGAGGAAACGATCTGGTCCTGTGCGGAAGTGTCGCGGATCATCGGGTGCGTGCCTGACGGTGGTAGCCAATACCAAGCACGTAGCGTGCCAACCTTATTTCCTTTCAGGTCAAGGGGTTGGGGATTTCGGGGGAGTGTCCGGGTGTCCGCGGACACCTTTCCGGACACTTTCATTAAGCGGACAGGAGGGGGAAGCCAGGCAGGCGGGCTAGAATGCGCCGATCGTCTCCAAGGAATCGCGTGACATGTGTGGAATCGTGGGTGCAATCGCTGATCGCGATGTGGTGCCGGTACTGATCGAAGGCCTGAAGCGGCTCGAGTACCGTGGTTACGACTCCTCGGGCATCGCAGTGATCGACCACGCCGAGCGCCCCGAAGTCCGTCGCGTCCGTCGTACCGGTCGAGTGTCGGAAATGGCCACGGCGGCCGAGGCCGAGGGCTTCAATGCGGTGCTGGGCATCGGCCACACCCGCTGGGCCACCCACGGCGGTGTCACCGAGGCCAATGCACATCCGCACATCAGCCACGGTGTGGCGCTGGTGCACAACGGCATCATCGAGAACCACGAAGAGCAGCGCGAGAAGCTGCGCGCGCTGGGCTACACGTTTGAATCGCAGACCGACACCGAGGTCATCGCGCACCTGATCCACCATCATCTGAAGGGCGGCGACGACCTGCTGGTGGCGCTGCAGCACACGGTGAAGGAGCTGACCGGTGCCTACGCGCTGGCCGTGGTCAGCCGCGCCGAGCCGGAGCGCTTCGTCTGCGCGCGCATGGGCTGCCCGCTGCTGGTCGGCCTGGGCGAGGGAGAGAACTTCGTCGCCTCCGACGTCTCGGCCGTGATCTCGGCCACGCGCAAGGTGATCTTCCTGGAAGAGGGCGACACCGCTGAGATCCGTCGCGACGGCGTGCGCATTTTCGATGAGCACGACCAGCCGGTCGAGCGCGACGTGCACCTGTCCGACGTGTCGCTGGCATCGCTGGAGCTGGGCCCGTACCGCCACTTCATGCAGAAGGAAATCCACGAGCAGCCGCGCGCGCTGGGCGACACCATCGAGGCGGTGATCGATGCCGGTGGTTTCCCGGCCGAGCTGTTCGGCAAGAACGCCGAAGCGGTGCTGTCGGGCATCGAAGGCGTGCAGATCATCGCCTGCGGAACCAGCTACTACGCCGGCCTGACCGCGCGCTACTGGATCGAAGCCATCGCCGGCCTGCCGTGCAGCGTGGAGATCGCCAGCGAGTACCGCTATCGCGCGGCCTACGCGAACCCCAAGCATCTGATCGTGACCATCTCGCAGTCCGGCGAAACGCTGGATACGATGGAAGCGCTGAAGTACGCCAAATCGTTGGGCCACCAGCACACGCTGTCGATCTGCAACGTGCCGGAAAGTGCGATCCCGCGCGCCAGCGAACTGGTCTGCTACACCCGCGCCGGCGCCGAGATCGGCGTGGCCTCGACCAAGGCCTTCACCACCCAGCTGGCCGCACTGTTCCAGCTGACCGTGGTGCTGGGCAAGCTGCATGGCCGCATCGACGCGGCGCAGGAAGCGGACTACCTGGAGCAGCTGCGCTTCCTGCCGGGCAGCGTGCAGCACGCCCTGAACATGGAGCCACAGATCGCCGCCTGGGCCGAGCGTTTCGCGCGCAAGAGCAGCGCATTGTTCCTGGGCCGCGGCCTGCATTACCCGATCGCGCTGGAAGGCGCGCTCAAGCTCAAGGAAATCTCCTACATCCACGCCGAGGCCTACCCGGCCGGTGAGCTGAAGCATGGTCCGCTGGCGCTGGTGGACGAGGACATGCCGGTGGTGGTGATCGCGCCGAACGACAGCCTGCTGGAGAAGGTGAAGTCGAACATGCAGGAAGTGCGTGCGCGTGGTGGCGAGCTGTTCGTGTTCGCCGACCAGGACAGCAACTTCAACGCGTCCGAAGGCGTACATGTGATCCGCACGCCGCGCCATGCCGGCGTGCTCAGCCCGATCGTGCACACCATCCCGGTGCAGCTGCTGGCCTACCACACCGCGCTGGCACGCGGCACCGACGTGGACAAGCCGCGCAACCTGGCCAAGAGCGTGACGGTGGAGTAAGGCATTCCCGGAGCTGTGGGATGCTGCATGCGAAAGGGGCCTGCGAGGCCCCTTTCGTTTGTGCCGGACGCAGTACGAAGTGGGACAGCCTCCGGGCGTTCTGTCCGTCGTCGGCAGCAGGCAATCATTCTTTAATGCGCGAAGCCGCCTGTATTCAGCGGCGGTTTCAGCCACGGTGCCATTCTCTGGATCGTCAGTTGGTTCCCACGACGAACTGTCCTATCGATGCCGGTAGTGACCGAGGGTCGCAGTCGTAGAATCGATCTGGCCGAGGTTAGGGTTGAGCGATTGAACCCGCCTCGTTCGCGTTGCAGCACATCGTCTGCCGAGTGATTCCAAGCGGCAGACGGGTGCGCCAGACGTGCGCTGAAAGGTCTGTTCCCGGGGAGGGGGCGTATCGGAAGAGCACACTTTTTTGACTTCAGTGACCTGCACCAGGAAACAAGAATGAACGTCCGCGAACTCCTGCAATCCAAGAAAGAAGCTGTCATCACCATCGATGCCGAAGACACGATCGGTGCCGCCGCCCACAAGATGAGCGCGAACAGGATCGCTGCGCTGGTGGTGATGAAGGACGATGCCCCGGTCGGCATCATTTCCGAGAAGGACATCGTGCGCACCCTGGCCGACGACGGCCCGCAGGCCGGCCGCCGGGTGATTTCCAGCCTGCCGTCCACCGGTCTGGAGGGCATTGCGCCGGACGCCACGCTGAAACAGGCCATGTCATTGATGACGTACTCGCGGCGCCGTCACCTGATGGTCACTGAAGGCACCCGCCTGGTCGGCATCCTCAGCCTGGGCGATATCGTGAAGAACCTGCTGGGCGAGCTGGAACTGGAAAAGGCCGTGCTGCAGGACATCTACATGGCCGCCCACTGAGGGCCGCAGCGCTGGAAGCAGAGAAGCCGGGCATTGCCCGGCTTCTTCATTCACGGCGCCGGTGATATCAGAAAGTGACCTTCACCGAATCGGCGCTGTAGTTCGCCGGCCCGTGATAGACCACTTCGATGTTGTTGCCATCGGGGTCGAGCACGAAGGCGCCGTAGTAGCCCGGGTGGTAGGGGCGTTCGCCTGGCGCGCCATTGTCGGTACCGCCGGCGGCGATCGCGGCAGTGTGGAAGGCATCAACAGTTGCGCTGTCGCGCGCCTGGAAGGCGAGATGGTGGCGGCCGGTCAACTGGCCGGCGGCGGCACGGCTGCTGGCGCTGGAAATGAACAGCTCGTCGGCCCAGAAGAAGTCTGGCCCTTCGCCGCCCAGTGGGATGCCGATCGTATCGAACACTGCCTGGTAGAAGCGGCGGCTGGCGGCCAGGTCACGCACCACCAGCTGGATGTGGTCGATCAGGCGGCCACGGTGCAGTTCCATCGTTTCCATACGAACCTCACAGAAAAAGGGGACGGAGGGGGTTAAGTCGCTTCCAGCACAATAGTGCCAGAAACGGCTTAATCCCCTTCGTCCCCTTTTCGGGGTCAGACGTTGGCGATGATCTCGACCCAGTAGCCGTCCGGGTCCTTGATGAAGGCCAGGTTCTTCATGCGGCCGTCGGTCAGGCGCTTCTGGAAGGTTACCCCGAGGTCCTCGAAGCGCTGGCAGGCCGCCTCGATGTCCGGCACCGACACGCAGATGTGGCCGAAGCCGCGCGGGTCGCTGTTGCCGTCGTGATAGACCGCACCGTCCTGGCTCTCGGTGCCGTGGTTGTGGGTCAGTTCCAGCACGCCCGGCAGGCCGGCCATCCACAGGCGGCGCTGGCTGTCATCTTCCGGAACCGCCACGCCAGCTGGGACGTAGGCCAGGAAGTACAGGCTGAACTGGGCTTCGGGAAAGTCGCGCTTGTCGATCAGCTGGTAGCCGAGCACGCGGGTGTAGAAGTCCAGCGAGGCGGTGATGTCCTTCACCCGCAGCATGGTGTGGTTGAACACGAAGCCGGTGGTTTCGGCCGGGGCCTGGGCGGCGACGCCGGGGACATCGCGCAGGGCGGGAATGGTCATGGGGGAGGTCCTTCAGACAGGGCCGTTGCCGGCCGGATGGGGGCATTCTACCGGCCAGCACCTGACGGTACCGCGACGTACAATGGCCGGATCGCACCGTTCCGTCCTGACAACGATTGCCCGCCATGTCGCAGCGTGAATGGGTGGCCGCCGCCATCCGCAAGATTGAAGCCGATTTCAACCGCTCCGCCGATACCCACCTGATCCCGCTGGCGCTGCCCGGGTTCGAGGGCATCGATGTGTACCTGAAGGATGAGTCGAGCCATCCCACCGGCAGCCTCAAGCACCGGCTGGCGCGCTCGCTGTTCCTGTATGCGCTGGCCAATGGCTGGCTGCGCGAAGGGCGACCGGTGATCGAAGCGTCCAGCGGCTCGACGGCGGTGTCCGAAGCCTATTTCGCGCGCCTGCTGGGCCTGCCGTTCATTGCAGTGATCCCGGCCACCACCTCGCCTGAAAAGATCGCCGCGATCGAGTTCCAGGGCGGCCGCTGCCACCTGGTCGAACGTGCCTGCGACCTCAACTGTGATTCGGAAAAGCTGGCCCGTGAAACCGGTGGCCACTTCATGGACCAGTTCACCTACGCTGAGCGCGCGACCGACTGGCGTGCCAACAACAACATCGCCGAGTCCATCTTCAAGCAGATGGCCGAAGAGCCCAGCCCGGTTCCGGAATGGATCGTGTGCAGCCCCGGCACCGGCGGTACCGCCGCCACCCTGGGCCGCTATGTCAGCTACCGCCGCCACGATACCCGCATCCTGTGCGCGGACCCGGAAGTGTCGGTGTTCTTCGACGGCTACCGGGCCGCTGTGGCCGGTGGACAGGACTGGCGCGACCTGACCTGCAGTGGTGGTTCGCGCGTGGAGGGCATCGGCCGGCCACGGGTGGAGCCGAGCTTCATCCCGACCAGCGTCGATGCGATGGTCAAGGTACCCGACGCGCTGAGCCTGGCCGCGATGCGCCATGTCAGCCGCCAGCTCGGCCGCCGCGTCGGTGGCTCCACCGGCACCAACTTCATCGGCGTGCTGCAGGCCGCGCAATGGATGCGCGAGGCGGGCCACCAGGGCAGCATCGTCAGCATCCTGTGCGACAGCGGCGAACGCTACGCGCAGAGCTATTACGACCCGGCGTGGTACCTGCGCCAGGGCATCGATGTCGACGGCGCCGATGCACAGCTGGCCGCGGCGGTGGCCGGGCAGGGGTTGCCCGAGCTGCCGTGGTGCAGCCTGGAAGCGCTGTAGCATGGACGACGCTCTCGCCGGGCCATGCCGGCGATGCCAGGGGGGCACCGCAGAGGCGTGCGTCGATTGGTAGAGTCGACTGTTAGTCGACTGCTCTACGTTCAGGTCGCGAAAATCCCGCGCTGCGCGCGAAAGTCGACTCTACCCGGTCGCCGGGGCGTCTCAATATCCCGCCGCGGTGAAGGCGTCGAGCACCGCGTCGCGCAGTGCATCGGGCAACGCCTCGATGTCCATCGCACGGTCATCCAGGTGCAGGGTGGGATCCAGGATGCTGGCGCGGCCCTGGGCCAATGCCTGCAACCACAGCAACACGCAGATCACGAACTCGCGCTCATGGCCCAGCTGCAGCTGGCTGGCGCCGCGCTCGACTACTTCGAACGGGTACCACTCCTGGCTTTCATTGAACGTGCCGCCCTGCTGCAGCACCGCCTGCAACTGCTGCAGGTGGCGCGGGGCGTCGTCGCCGGCATCGCACAGCGCGGCGATCCAGGCCAGTTCGGCCGCGCTGGCAGACAGTGCCAGCGACCGCGCCGGTGAGGCGGATGCAACTGCAGCCAGACCTTCCATGTGGGGCCTCGTTCGGTACGTGCCGCTGCGGACTCCCCCGCACCCAGAGCTTCGGGGGGCGCGCGTAAGGCCGATGTGAATACCGTGCCCCCTTGTCAGCGATGCCTGGCAGCGCCATATCTACCGGGCTGCCCGCCTGCCGGGCCCGTACTCTGGAGACCTGCCGTGACCGTTGCCAACCCCCTGCTCGATTTTTCCGGCCTGCCGCGCTTCGAGGCGATCCGCCCGGAGCACGTGGCGCCGGCGCTGGATGTGCTGCTGGCCGAGGCCGAAGCCGCCGTCAGCGCAGCCGAGCAGGTGCAGCCGGTCACCTGGCAGACCTTCGTGACCCCGCTGGACGATGCCACCGAGCGCCTGTGGCGCGCCTGGGGCCTGGTCGGCCACCTGCAGGGCGTGGTCAACACCCCGGAGCTGCGCGAGGCCTACAACAGCAACCTGCCGCGGGTGACCCGCTTCGCCAGTGTGCTGGGGCAGAACCTGGCGCTTTACCGCCAGTACCAGGCGCTGGCCGCCAGCCCGGAGGCGGCGCATTTCGATGAAGCCCAGCGCAAGGTGCTGGACAACACCCTGCGCGACTTCCGCCTGGGCGGCGCCGAGCTGGCGCCCGAGGCGCAGCAGCGTTTTGCTGCGATCAAGGAAGAACTGTCGGCGCTGTCGGCGAAGTTCTCGCAGAACGTGCTCGACGCTACCGATGCCTGGTCGCTGATCATCGAAGACGAAGCGCGGCTGAAGGGCCTGCCGGAAGACGTGAAGGCCGCCGCGCATGCCGCAGCACAGAAGGACGGCAAGGCCGGCTGGAAACTGACCCTGCAGATGCCGTGCTACCTGCCGGTGCAGACCTGGGGCGAGGACCGCGACCTTCGCGAGATCCTGTACCGCGCCAGCGCCCAGCGTGCGTCCGAATTCGGCGATGACGCACTGGACAACAGCGGCAACATCGACCGCATCCTTGCCCTGCGCGCCGAACTGGCTGCGTTGCTCGGCTTCGATTCGTACGGCCATTACTCGGTGGCGACCAAGATGGCGCAGGACCCGGCCGAAGTGCTCGGTTTCCTGCGTGACCTGGCCGCGCGCGCCAAGCCGTTCGCCGCCAGGGACCGCGCCGAGCTGGAGCAGTTCGCGCGCGAACAGCTCGGCATCGACAGCCTGCAGGCCTGGGACCTGGCCTTCGCCGCCGACCGCCTGAAGCAGGCGCGTTACAGCTATTCCGAGCAGGAGGTGAAGCAGTATTTCACCGAGCCGAAGGTACTGGGCGGCCTGTTCTCGGTGATCGAGCAGCTGTACGGCCTGCGCGTGCAGGAGGACAGCGCGCCGGTGTGGCACGAGGATGTGCGCTTCTTCCGGTTGGTCGATGCGCAGGGTGCGCTGGTTGGCCAGTTCTACCTGGACCTGTACGCCCGCGAGGGCAAGCGCGGCGGAGCGTGGATGGATGATTGCCGCAACCGTCGCGTGCGCACCGACGGCAGCGTGCAGACGCCGCTGGTCTACCTGGTGTGCAACTTCGGCCGCGGTGCCAACGGCAAGCCGGCCACCTTCAGCCACAACGAAGTGACCACGCTGTTCCATGAGATGGGCCACGGCCTGCACCAGCTGCTGACCCGCATCGGCGAACTGGGCGTCGCCGGCATCAACGGCGTGGAATGGGATGCGGTGGAGCTGCCCAGCCAGTTCATGGAGAACTTCTGCTGGGAATGGGATCACTTGCAGGCGATGACCGCGCACGTGGACAGCGGCGAGCCGCTGCCGCGCGCGCTGTACGAGCGCATGCTGGCCGCGCGCAACTTCCACAGCGGCATGGCCACCGTCCGCCAGCTGGAGTTCGGCCTGTTCGACATGCTGCTGCACAGCCAGTTCGAACCAGCGCAGGACAGCGTGCTGGCACTGTTGGACCGCGTGCGCGCGGAAGTGGCGGTGAACCACCCGCCGGCCTGGAACCGCTTCCCGCACCAGTTCAGCCACATCTTTGCGGGCGGTTACGCCGCGGGTTACTACAGCTACAAGTGGGCCGAGGTACTCAGCGCCGACGCCTATGCCGCTTTCGAGGAAGCGCCGCAGGCACTGGCTGAAACCGGTGCACGCTTCCGTGATGAGATCCTGTCGCGCGGTGGCAGCCGCCCGGCGGCGGACAACTTCAAGGCCTTCCGCGGCCGTGCTCCGCAGATCGATGCGCTGCTGCGCCACTCGGGCATGGCGTAAGGCGTCGGGTAGGTGCCAACCCCGGTTGGCACTTCACCGCCATCCACGCATGGCGTGGATCTACCGGAATGCCGGCCAGCGGCCGGCACTACCGGTGGCGGGTCATTCGGCGTAGATCATCTTCCGGGTCATGCCGCCGTCGACGATGAAATCCTGGCCGGTACTGAAACCGGACAGTGATGACAGCAGGTATACGGCCAACGCACCGATGTCCTCCGGCTGGCCGACGCGGCCGACCGGGTGTTGCGCATGGTCGGTGGCCGAATACTCCGGTGCGTGTCGCCGTGAGGGTGCCTGCCACTCGCAGGTGCCGATCCAGCCGGGACTGATGCTGTTCACCCGCACCGCCGGGCCGCTGCTGATCGCCAGCGCATGGGTGAAGCCCACCAGCCCGCCCTTGGCTGCGGCATAGGCTTCGCTGTGTGCTTCGGAATGCCAGGCGCGGGTCGAGGCGATGTTGATGATCGCACCGGCGGCGCTGGCGGTCAGCGCCGGCAACGCATGCTTGCTGCACAGGAACGCGCCGTGCAGCGAAGACAGCCGGCGCTGCCACTCGTCCCAGTCCATGTCCTGCAGCAGCGTGCCGTGCGGGCTGGCAATTCCCGCGTTGTTGACCAGCCCGTCGATGCGGCCGAAACGCTGCAGGGCCACGGCGATGAAGGCGCGCACGCTGGCTTCGTCGGTGATATCCAGGCGCTGGAACACGGCATCCTCACCACGCTGCCATTCCGCCAGGCACGCCTCGCCGGCCTCCATGTCGAGGTCGCCGATCAGCACGCGGCCACCGGCGCCGAGCACGGCCTGCGCGATGCCACGGCCGATGCCGTTGGCACCGCCGGTGACCAGCACCACCTTGCCCGACAGCGGCGCGGCCGGCCAAGCGGCAATCGGCGGTACCGTGCTCACGACAGGTCTTCGCCACGCAGGCGGCGATGCCAGCCGTCCACGCCGATGCGGTCCAGGGTCTGGATGTTGCGCTCGACGATCACATCCGGATCCGGATAGACGTCCACCGCGCGCGCCACGCTGTCTTCGCGCAGCAGGTGCAGGGTGGGGAAGGGCGCGCGGTTGGTGTAGTTGCTGGCGTCGTCGGCAGCCACGCCCTCGAACTGGTAATCCGGATGGAAGCTGGCCACCTGCAGGATGCCCTGCAGGTCCAGCGCCTCGATCGCCGCGTCGGCGTTGTCGAGGAAGTCGTTGTAGTCGAGGAAATCGGTCAGCACCTGCGGATGCACGATCAGCGTGGTATCGATCTGCTCGGCCGGCGTATCACGCAGCAGGACCAGTTCCTCGGCCAGCTGCTCAACCAGGGCTTCCGTCGTGGTCGCATCGCTGAGCACGATGCGGACCTGGTCCTTCACGTAGACCGCCTTGGCGAACGGGCACAGGTTCAGGCCGATGACGATGCGTTCCAGCCACAGGCGGGTGGCGGCGATCGGGTCCTCGGTGGGCAGTTGGGCGTCGGTCATGGCGGGCACGTCGGCTGGCGGGGCGGACATTGTAGGCTCGTCGCTTGCAACGCGCCGTCGTACCGCAGGTGCCGGCGCCGGGCCATGCCCGGCGGCCAGATCAATCGCGGAAATTGTTGAACTGCAGCGGCAACTCGAACTTGCCGGCCTTGAGCACGGCGATGGCGTCCTGCAGGTCGTCGCGCTTCTTGCCCTGCACGCGCAGCTTGTCGCCATTGATCTGGCTTTCAACCTTCAGCTTGGCTTCCTTCAGCGCAGCGGCGATCTTCTTGGCGATCTTCTGCTCGATGCCCTGCTTGACGGTGATCTTCTGCCGGGCCTGGGCCAGGTTGGTCTCGATGTCGCCGAACTCCAGGCTGAGCACATCGATGCCGCGCGCGGCCAGGCGTGCACGCAGGATGTCGTTCATCTGCTTGAGCTGGAATTCGGTCGGCGCGAACTGGTTGATCACATCGCCATCGCGTTCGAACTTGGCATCCACGCCCTTGAAATCGAAGCGGGTGGCCAGTTCGCGGTTGGCCTGGTCGATGGCGTTGGTCAGTTCGTGGGTGTCGACTTCGGACACGACGTCGAAGGAAGGCATGGGCGATGCTCCGCAGGATTCAGTGGCAGCCATTCTATCGCGAGGGCCCCATGCCCGCCGTTTGTAGAACCGAGCCCACGCTCGGCTGCTTTTTGAAGAGCGGCCGAGCTCTACAGAATGCGACGACCGGGCGATAATGGGCCATGAACGTGCAACGCTCCCCCTCTCGCGCGGTGGCCTGGATGGTCGCTGCGGTCGCCTGCTTCTCGCTGATGGATGCTGGCATGAAGCAGCTGTCGGCCAGCTACCCCACCCTGGAAGTAACCTTCCTGCGCGGCGCGGCCTCGTTGCCGTTCGTGCTGGTCTGGGTGCTGGCCAGCGCCGGGCCGCGTTCGCTGGTGCCGCGCCGCTGGGGGCTGCACCTGCTGCGTGGTGCGCTGGGCATGGCGATGATCGGCTGCTTCGTGTTCGCCCTGCGCGACCTGCCGTTGTCCACTGCCTACACCATCTATTTCGTGGCCCCGCTGCTGATCGCCGCATTGTCGGTGCCGCTGCTGGGCGAGCGGGTCGGGCCACGGCGCTGGGTCGCCATCGGGATTGGCCTGGTCGGCGTGCTGGTGGTGCTGCGGCCGGGCGTCGATGGCTTCATCTCGGTGCCGGGGCTGATGGTGCTGGCCGCGGCCACCGCCTATGCCATTGCGGCGATCACGGTCAGCCTGCTGACCCGCACCGATACCTCGCAGTCGATGGTGGTCTGGTTCCTGGTGATCATGGCCATCGGTGCCGGCCTGCTGGCCCTACCCGGCTGGGTGCCGCTGCAGCTGGCACATGCGCCGCTGATCGGTGGCATGGGCCTGGCCGGGGCGCTGGGCCAGATCGCCCTGACCAGGGCCTTCCAGCTGGGCGAGGCCTCGATGATCGCGCCGTTGGAGTACAGCGGGCTGGTCTGGGTGATCGGTTGGGACCTGGCCTTCTGGGGCCAGCTGCCCGATGGCTATACCTGGGTGGGCGCGGCGATCATCGTGGCTTCGGGGCTTTACCTGCTGCACCGCGAGCGGGTCAACCGGCAGGAACCACCGAAGCCGCTGGATCATCCCTGAACCGGTTTGGCCGGGAAGCGGGGTCAGAGCCCCTGCGGGGATCCGACCCCGGAACCCGCGCCGGAGCAGGTACGTTAGAACCAAAAGGAATAACATTCTGGCCCATGGCGCGGGCGCGCGACCGCCTGCGCTGGTAGGCTGCACGCCCCCTTCCGTCACCCAGCCGGTGAGCCACGCCCGTGATCGAGTTCCAGCGCCTGCACAAATCCTATGCCGTTGCCGGCCGCGAGATCAGCGCGCTGCAACCGTTGGACCTGACCATCGAGGCCGGTGAGGTTTTCGGCATCATCGGCCATTCCGGCGCCGGCAAGTCGACCCTGATCCGCATGATCAACCGCCTGGAAGAACCCAGCGGTGGCCGGCTGCTGATCGGTGGTGAGGATGTCACCGCGCTGGACGCGGACGGCCTGCGCGCGCTGCGTCGGCGCATCGGCATGATCTTCCAGCACTTCAACCTGCTGTCGTCGCGCACGGTGGCGGGCAATGTCGCCTTCCCGCTGGAACTGGCCGGCACGCCGAAGACGGAAATCGACGCGCGCGTGGCCGAGCTGCTGCAGACCGTGGGCCTGGAAGCGCATGCGCAGAAGTATCCGGCGCAGCTGTCCGGTGGCCAGAAGCAGCGCGTCGGTATCGCCCGCGCGCTGGCGACCCGTCCACAGATCCTGCTGTGCGACGAGGCCACCAGTGCGCTCGATCCGCAGACCACCGCTTCGGTGCTGTCGCTGCTGTCAAAGATCAATCGCGAGCTCGGCCTGACCATTGTGCTGATCACCCACGAGATGGACGTGATCCGCCGTGTCTGCGACCGCGTTGCGGTGCTCGATGCCGGCCAGATGGTCGAAACCGGTCCGGTCACCCGGGTGTTCCTGCACCCGCAGCATCCGACCACCCGCCGTTTCGTCAGTGAGTCGGAGCATGTGGACGAGGGGGCGCTGCACCGTGATTTCGATGCCGTTGGCGGCCGTATCGTGCGCCTGACCTTCCTCGGTGGCGACACCTACGAACCCCTGCTCGGCAGTGTCGCGCGGCAGACCGGGGTCGACTACAACATCCTGTCCGGCCGCATCGACCGGATCAAGGACACCCCGTATGGCCAGCTGGTGGTCGCCCTGGTGGGCGGCGACCAGTCCGCCGCGCAGGCCGCGTTCGTGGCCGCCGGCGTGCATGTTGAGGAACTGCGTCGATGATCATCGCTACTGCCGGCGGCTTCTTCCGCCACCTGGATGCGGGCAAGTGGGCCGACATCGGCCAGGCCACCATCGACACCCTGCTGATGCTGCTCGGTTCGCTGCCGCTGACCCTGGCCATCGGCCTGCCGCTGGGTGTGCTGCTGTACCTGTTCGGCGCACCGCAGATGAAGCGCCGGCCGTTCGCCTATGGCGTGCTGGCGCTGGTGGTGAACCTGCTGCGTTCAGTGCCTTTCATCATTCTGATGATCGTGCTGATTCCGGTCACCCTGTTCCTGATGGGGACGTCGCTGGGCGTGCGTGGTGCGATCGTGCCGCTGGTTATTGGTGCCGCACCGTTCTATGCGCGCCTGGTCGAGACCGCGTTGCGCGAGGTTGACCGCGGCGTGATCGAAGCTACCCAGGCAATGGGCGCCACTACCTGGCAGCTGGTTACCCGCGTGTTGCTGCCGGAAGCGCGCCCGGGCCTGATCGCCGGCGCGACGGTGACCACCGTCGCGCTGATCGGTTTCACCGCGATGGGCGGCGCCATCGGTTCCGGCGGCCTGGGCGATCTGGCGTTCCGCGACGGCTACCAGCGTTCGCACACCGACGTGGCCCTGGTCACCGTGGTCCTGCTGCTGGTCCTGGTGCAGCTGCTGCAGATGCTCGGCGACCGCCTGGTCGCGCATTACAGCCGCAAGTAACCGCTACG
>NZ_JAOCGL010000033.1:0-35975 GCF_029842485.1 Stenotrophomonas sp. GD03777 | reverse complement strand
CCACACCGCCCCGCCATCCCACGCAATGCCGCTCTTGCTTCGGCCGTTGCCGTTGCTTCGGCTTGCAGCGGGTGCAGGGCCGCAAGCCCTGCAGAAAAACACCCTACCCCGCCATCACCGCTTCGATCTCATCGGCGCTGCGCGCCAGGCCTTCGGTCAGCACGCGATGACCGTCATCGGTGATCAGCACATCGTCTTCAGTGCGGATGCCGATACCGCGCCAACGCGGTTCCACCGTCGTGTCGTCCACGCCGATGTACAGCCCCGGCTCGATGGTGAACGCCATGCCAGGCTCCAGCAGACGTGAATCACCGGCGAGGCGGTAATCGCCCACATCGTGCACGTCCAATCCGATCCAGTGGCCGGTCTTGTGCCGGTAGAAGCGCTGGTACAGGCCTTCGGACAGATTCTTTTCCAGCGTGCCCTTCAGCAGGCCCAGGCGCAGCAGGCCCTCGGTCAAGGTCTGCACTGCGGCCAGATGGCCGGCCTCGTAGGGCACGCCCGGCTTGGCCTGGGCCAGCGCCGCCGCCTGCGCTTCACCGACCAGGTCGTGCAGCGCGCGCTGCTCGGCACTGAAGCGGCCGTTCACCGGGAAGGTGCGGGTGATGTCGCTGGCGTAGCCGCGGTACTCGGCACCGGCATCGATCAGCACCAGCTCGCCATCGCGCGACCGCGCGTTGTTGTCGCGGTAATGCAGGATGCAGCCGTTGCGGCCGGCACCGACGATGCTGCAATACGCAGGCACCGCATCGCTGGCGCGGAACACGCGTTCCAGCTCGGCCTGCAGTTCATACTCGTGGATGCCGGCCCTGGCGGCCTTCATCGCCGCCAGATGCGCACGCACGCTGATCTGTGCGGCGTGGTGCATCAGTGCC
Organism: Stenotrophomonas sp. GD03777; assembly: GCF_029842485.1. Lineage (NCBI taxonomy): Bacteria > Pseudomonadati > Pseudomonadota > Gammaproteobacteria > Lysobacterales > Lysobacteraceae > Stenotrophomonas > Stenotrophomonas sp. GD03777. Next base: position 35,100 of record NZ_JAOCGL010000033.1, on the reverse strand, counting down.
ACTTCGGCGCCGGATTTGAACAGGCGCTGCTCGTGCAGCAGGTGGCCCAGCTCCAGGAACTCATGGGGCGGCTGCGCACCGTGGCGTACCTGCGAACGCACGCGGTTGACCCAGCCGATCAGCTTCAGATCGAAGTCGGCGTCGCGGCCGAAGTGGTAGTAGACGCGCGAGCGCCCTTCCAACAGGCCCGGCAGGATGTCGTCCAGATCATCGATCGGGTAGGCATCGTCCATCCCGTACTGCGCTACCGCGCCTTCCTGGCCGGCGCGGCTGCCGTCCCATGCCTCGCGCTCGGCATCGCGCTCGCGGCAGAACAGGATGGCCTCGCCATGGCGGCGGCCCGGAATCAGCACCAGCACCGCTTCCGGTTCCGGGAAGCCGGTCAGGTACTGGAAATCCGAATCCTGGCGGAACGGATAATGGGTATCGAGGCTGCGCACCTTCTCGGCTGCGGCCGGCAGTACCAGGATCGCATCCTCGCCAGCCATGTCCATCAGCTGGCGGCGGCGACGCTTGTATTCGCCGGCCGCGATGCCGGTGCGCTGCTTGATATCCATCAGTTCAGGCGCTGCCGATGGCGCGCGGCCAGCACCACGTCGCCGTGCAGCAGCAGCACCGCCACGCGGATGAATTCCTCGATCTCCGACAGGGCTTCGTCGTCGTCATCGCCGCCGGCCTCGAAATCCTCACTGGACGCACGCGCCAGGCTGGCCATGTCGGTCAGCGCTTCTTCGCCCTCTTCGGACAGGGCCGGGCGGCGGCCGCCGCTGCCCAGGCCGAAGCCGCCCAGGAACGAGCGGGTCCAGCTGAACATGGCATCGGCCTGCGCGGACACGTCGTCGCTGTCGGCGAGCAGCAGTTCGAAGGCGAAGTCGCGGTCTTCCAGCTGCTTGATGGTGGCCTGCAGCAGCTGCCCCAGCACGCTGTCGGCGGCCACCGGTGGCAGGGTGTCGTCGGCCAGCACGCGCGCCGGCCAATCGTTGCCGGGGGCGCCGCCGGCGGCCAGCCAGCCGCACAGCGCTCCGTGCAGCTCGGCAGCGGTAGCGCCCAGGCCCAGCGCCTGGCTGGCGCGGGTAACGTCGTCGACGGAGGGAAGTTCGGTCATCGTGCGGCTCGTTCGGAATAAGGAAACCCGGGGTGCGCACGCGCGCGCCCGTGAGACCCTGTAGTGTAGCAACCCTGCGTCATCCTCTCGTGGCCGTCCGGCCTTGCTGCGACAGCGCTTGACCGCCCTCACCCGGCTTGCCTATCGTGCCCGCATGGAACCCGCCGATCCCCTTGCCCAGCTGCAGGACTTTGCCGCCCGCGTGGACGCGTTGCTTGAACGCAACCAGCGCCTGGCCGAGGAGAACCGCAGCCTGCGCCACCAGCAGGAACAGCTGGTGGCCGAGCGCTCGACGCTGCTGGCCAAGAACGAACAGGCGCGCTCGCGGGTGGAAGCGATGATCAGCCGGCTCAAATCCCTGGAGCAGCACACATGAGCGCCGAACCGGTCAGTGTCCGCATCCTCGATCGTGAATACACCGTGGGCGTTGGCGGCGACGAACGCGACAGCCTGATGGCTGCTGCGCGCCTGCTCGATGCGCGCATGCGCGAGATCCGCGGCAGCAACCGCATGGCCGCCGTCGACCGCGTCGCCGTGCTGGCCGCGCTGAACCTGGCCCACGAACTGCAGCTGCTGCGCGACGAGAACGCCCGCCAGGCCGTGGCGCTGCAGCAGACGCTGGCCGACCTGAACCGGCGCCTGGACCGCGCCATCGACGGCACCCCATAGAAAAAGGGGACGGAGGGAATTAAGGCGCATTCGCCCCTTCCGTGCTGGAAACGCCTTAATTCCCTCCGTCCCCTTTTTGCTTGTCTGAATTGGCACGGACTGTTGCCGACGAACGGCCTATCCAGATCCTGCGTGCTGGCTATAATGGCCACGCGTTCTCTGCGGTACTCGACGGCATGTGCAAACATTCGCCTTGTCCCTTAAGAACGACACCGGGAGCGCGACAGCGCCGGGAGTGCAGGTCCGCCTTGTAGCGGGAAGCCCGATGGTTCTCCAGCGTTCCCACTTGAGCCCCCGGGTTCAAGGTCGTTTCGCATGCATCGACATTGCGGAGAATGCAATATTCCAGCAAGGGCGGCGTCTTCGGGCGTCGCCCTTGTTCTTTCCGGCACAATGATGGCTGATCCTTGCCGCTCGCTGCCATGACCGACCCGCGCCAGGCCCTGCGCCACGACCTGCGGCAACGCCGCCGTGACCTTAACGCTGGTGAGCGCATCGCCGCCGCCGAATCGCTTGCCGATGCCCTGCTCGCCCTGCCGTTCGCCCCGCGCGAAGGCGCCGTGGCCGGCTACTGGGCGCTGGATGGCGAAATCGCCCTGCACCGCTGGCAGCTGCAGCTGCCCGAAGGACTCACCTACTGCCTGCCGGTGCTGGCCGGCGACGTGCTGCGCTTCGCACCATGGCGGCCCGGGCATCCGCTGACCAGCAACCGCTATGGCATCCCCGAGCCGGACGTGGCCGTGGAAGACACCCTGGAACCGGAACGGATGGCGCTGGTCGTGACCCCATTGGTGGGTTTCGACGCACAGTGCCGCCGGCTGGGCATGGGGGGCGGCTGGTATGATCGCAGCTTCGCCTTCCGCCACGACCGGCCGGCGCCGCCCTGGCTGGTCGGTGCTGCGTTCGCGGTGCAGCAGGTCGAGTCCTTGCCGGTGGCGTCGTGGGACGTGCCGGTGGATGCGATCTGCACCGAAGACGGCACCCTGTTCCCCTCCGCTGCCCCCGTGAACGCATGACCGCCCGCAAGCGCTACTGGCTGATGAAGTCCGAACCGGACGCCTTCTCCATCGATGACCTGGCAAAGGTCAAGGTCGAACCCTGGAACGGGGTGCGCAACTACCAGGCGCGCAATTTCATGCGCGATGGCATGCAGGTGGGCGACGGCATCCTGTTCTACCACTCCAACACCAAGGTGCCCGGCATCGTCGGCCTGGCCACCGTCGCCAGCCCAGCCTACCCGGACGACACCCAGTTCGACCCGAAATCCGACTACCACGACCCCAAGAGCACGCGCGAAAACCCGCGCTGGATGCTGGTGGACGTGGCCTTCGACCGCAAGCTCAAGCAGGTGATCGCGCTGGACGAGATCAAGCTGCACGCTGACGAGCTCGGCGAGGGCTTCCCGCTGGTTGCCAAGGGCAATCGCCTGTCGGTGTTCCCGGTGACCGCCGCGCAGTGGAAGCTGCTGCTGTCGCTGGAAAAGAAATCCTGATTCCCCGCCTGAGAGTTCTTCCCATGTCCGAAGCCAAGCGCCTGGCCGCCGAGAAAGCCATCGAGTACGTCGAAGACGGCATGATCGTCGGTGTCGGCACCGGTTCCACCGTGGCCTATTTCATCGATGCCCTGGCCCGCATCCAGCACCGCATCAAGGGCGCCGTGTCCAGCTCCGAGCAGAGCACCGCACGCCTGAAGCAGCACGGCATCGAGGTGATCGAGCTGAACCACAGTGGCAACCTGTCGCTGTACGTCGATGGCGCCGACGAGTGCGACCCGAACAAGTGCCTGATCAAGGGCGGCGGCGCCGCACTGACCCGCGAGAAGATCATTGCCGAGGCCAGCGAGCGCTTCATCTGCATCGTCGACCCGAGCAAGCAGGTGCCGGTGCTGGGCAAGTTCCCGCTGCCGGTGGAAGTGATCCCGATGGCGCGCAGCCTGGTCGCCCGCCAGATCCGCGACATGACCGGCGGCCAGCCGACCTGGCGCGAGGGCGTGGTCACCGACAACGGCAACCAGATCCTGGACATCCACAACCTGCAGATCACCGATCCGGAAAAGCTGGAGCGCGAGCTCAACCAGTTGCCGGGCGTGGTCTGCGTCGGCCTGTTCGCGCGCCGTCGCGCCGATGTGGTGATCGTCGGTGGCGAGCCGCCGGTCGTGCTCTGACCCTTCCCAAGGATCCTGACAATGTCGCTGTTGCGTTCGCTGCTGATGCTTCCGCTGCTGGCCCTGGCCGGCTGCGCCACCGACGCGGCCCGCCATTGGGTCGAGCTGGACGGCGCCCGCTACCAGGTCGAGCTGGCCACCAACGATGAAACCCGCGCGCGCGGGCTGATGTTCCGCGACCAGATGGCGGCCGACCACGGCATGCTGTTCATCCACGACCGCGAGGAAATGCAGGCGTACTGGATGAAGAACACCAAGATCGCGCTGGACATCCTTTACTTCGACAGCCAGCGCAAGCTGGTCAGCCAGCAGCGCGACGTACCGCCGTGCTCGGCCGGCGACATGTGCCCGCCCTATCCCAGCGGCGGCCCGGCGCGTTATGTGCTGGAACTCAACGCCGGCCAGGCCGAGAAGCTGCAGCTCAAGGACGGCACGGAGCTGAAATTCGGTCCGGGCATCGAAAAATAACGGTAGTGCCGGCCGCTGGCCGGCAATCCAACCCGACCGGGGTCAGATCCCTTTCGCAAGCGAAAGGGATCTGACCCCTGAATTTTTCACGCGACACCGCTTGAAACCGCCTGCGAATGACGCCAGTCTGTGGCCATGCAGGACCGGATCACACTCCCCGACTGGGATGCCTTGGCCGACCTCGAAGACGAGGCGCTGCCACTGTTGCCGACCGCGCTGCTGATCGCGCGCGATGAATACCCCGATCTGCAGCCGTCCACCTACGACGCGCTGATCCAGAGCCATGTCGAGCACCTCCGCTCGGAAGTGGAGAGCATCGACAACAGCCCGCTGAAGATGGCGGCGATCAACCGCCACCTGTTCGACGAGCTGGGCTACAGCGGCGACCACGACGAGTACTACGACCCGCGCAACAGCTACCTCAACCAGGTATTCGAGCGCCGCCTGGGCAACCCGATCTCGCTGGCGCTGGTGCAGATGGAAGTCGCGCGCCGGCTGGGTATTCCGCTCGATGGCGTGTCCTTCCCCGGCCACTTCCTGGTGCGCCTGCCGGTGGACGACGGCGTGCTGGTGATGGACCCGTTCAACGGCGGCCGGCCGCTGGACGTGGACGAACTGCGCGAGCGGGCCAAGTCACACCTGGGCGGGCAGATGCCCGACGACCAGGTGCTGGCGCAGATCCTCGACCCGGCGCCCGCGCGCGCGATCCTGATGCGCATGCTGCGCAACCTGCACGGCGTGTATGCCGAAGCCGGCGAGTGGGACCGCGCCGCGCGCAGTGCCGACCGCCTGCTGAAGCTGGCCCCGGAGCAGGACGATGCGCTGCGCGACCGCGGCCTGGCCTACCTGCAGCTGGAGTACCTGGCCGGTGCCCGCCACGATCTGGGCCAGTACCTGAAGCGCAACCCGGAAGCCAGCGACGCGCAGTGGCTGCGCGAGAAGCTGATCGACCTCGGCGGGCCGATGCCGCGGCTGCATTGAGGGAGTCGGTGTGTGGACCGACAGTCCACGCCTGCCTTCATCCATCGACCTCGACCATCTCGAAATCGGCCTTGGTCACCCCGCAATCCGGGCAGGTCCAGGTCTCGGGAATGTCCTCCCAGCGCGTCCCTGGCGCGATGCCTTCCTCCGGCAAGCCTTCTGCTTCGCTGTACAGGAAGCCGCAGACCACGCACATCCAGGTGCGCAAGGTGGTGGGGGTGGCATCGCTCATCGGATAATCAGGACTGGATTCACGGGCCGCCATTGTCCCATCGCGGTCCACTCACCGGTAGCCATCGATGACTTCTGCTTCCCCGGCGCCCCGCGGCGTCTACCTGATCACCCCGGACGAGCCCGATACCGCACGCCTGCTGGCCCGTACCGCGCCGCTGCTGGCCGCGGGCGCCACCTGGCTGCAGTACCGCAACAAGACCGCAAGCGACGCGCTGCGGCGGGAGCAGGCCACCGCGCTGCAGGCACTGTGCGCAGACCACGGCGTACCGCTGATCGTCAACGACGACCCGGCGCTGGCCAAGGCCGTGGGCGCGGCGGGCGTGCACCTGGGCGGCACCGACGGCGACATCCCCAGCGCGCGCGCCCTGCTCGGCCCCGAGGCCATCATCGGCGCCTCCTGCTATGACCAGCTGGCCAATGCCGAGAGGGCCGTGGCCGCCGGCGCCAGCTACGTGGCCTTCGGCGCGTACTTCCCGACCACCACCAAGATCACCACCAGCCGCGCCCATACCGACCTGCTGCGGCAAAGCGCCGCACTGGGCGTGCCGCGGGTGGCGATCGGTGGCCTGACGCCGGACAATGTCGGTCCCATCATCGACGCCGGCGCCGATCTGGTCGCCGTGGTCAGCAGCGTGTTCGCCGCCGAAGACCCGGTCGCGACCCAGCGCGCCTACCTCGCCCAGTTCGCGTAATGCCCAGGAAAGCCCCATGAACCACGACCAGTCCCACGCCCTGTTCTCCCGCGCCCAGCAGCTGTTGCCGGGCGGCGTCAATTCGCCGGTGCGCGCGTTCAAGTCGGTCGGCGGCGAGCCGTTCTTCGTTGAACGCGCCGACGGTGCCTACCTGTACGACGTCGATGGCAACCGCTACATCGACTACGTCGGCTCCTGGGGCCCGATGATCGTCGGCCACAACCATCCGGCGGTACGCCAGGCGGTGAAGAAGGCGATCGACAACGGCCTGTCGTTCGGCGCGCCATGCGCGGCCGAAGTCACCATGGCCGAGACCATCACCCGCCTGGTGCCGTCGTGCGAGATGGTGCGCATGGTCAACTCCGGCACCGAGGCCACCCTGTCGGCGATCCGGCTGGCGCGTGGCGCCACCGGCCGCAACCGCATCGTCAAGTTCGAAGGCTGCTACCACGGCCACGGCGACTCGTTCCTGGTCAAGGCCGGCAGCGGCATGTTGACCCTGGGCGTGCCGACCTCGCCGGGCGTCCCGGCCGGGCTGAGCGAACTGACCCTGACCCTGCCCTACAACGACTTCGAAGCGGCCACTGCGCTGTTCGAGCAGCAGGGCGATGACATCGCCGGCCTGATCATCGAACCGGTGGTCGGCAACGCCAACTGCATCCCGCCGCGCGAGGGCTACCTGCAGCACCTGCGCGAACTGTGCACGAAACACGGCGCGCTGCTGATCTTCGACGAAGTGATGACCGGCTTCCGCGTTGCCCTCGGCGGTGCGCAGGGGCACTACGGCATCACCCCGGACCTGACCACCTTCGGCAAGATCATCGGCGGCGGCATGCCGGTGGGCGCCTACGGCGGTCGCCGCGAGCTCATGCAGCAGATCGCCCCGGCCGGCCCGATCTACCAGGCCGGCACGCTGAGCGGCAACCCGGTGGCGATGGCCGCTGGCCTGGCGATGCTGGAGCTGATCCAGCAGCCGGGCTTCCACGCCGACCTGGCCGAGCGCACCGCACGCCTGTGCGCCGGCCTGGAAGCGGCCGCCGCCGAAGCCGGCGTGGCGGTGACCACCACCCGCGTGGGCGCGATGTTCGGGCTGTTCTTCACCGATGAGAAGGTGGAGACCTATGCGCAGGCCACCGCCTGTGACATCCCAGCGTTCAACCGCTTCTTCCACGCGATGCTGGAGCAGGGCGTGTTCCTGGCGCCGTCGGCGTACGAGGCCGGTTTCCTGTCCAGCGCGCACGACGATGCCGTGATCGAGGCCACCCTCGCCGCCGCACGCGTAGCATTCAAGGCCGCCAAGGGCTGAGACACCCTCTGGTAGGTGCCAACCTTGGTTGGCACAAAAAGGGGACGGAGGGGATTGAGTCGTTTATGCACAAACGACTCAATCCCCTCCGTCCCCTTTTTTCAACCGAAGACGAACTTGCCCTTCATCATCGCGAAGTGGCCGGGGAACGAGCAGAAGAAGGTGTAGTCGCCGCCCTTCTGCAGGCCTTGGGTGGAAAAGCGCACGCGCGTGATCTCGCCACCACCAATTACTTTGGTGTGCGCCAGCACGCGCTTGTCAGCCTTCGGCAGGTAGCTGTCGGCCAGTGTCATGCGCATGCCTGCCAGTGCCACCGGCTGGTAATCGGCAGTGCGGGTCAGCACCCAGTTATGGCCCATCGCGGTAGCGGCCAGCTTGCCGGTGTGGCGCAGGGTCAGGTCCACGGCAGTGCAGTCGGCGGCAAGCTTGATCTCGCGAGTGCTGAAGCTCATCTGGTCGGTGCTGTCGATGTTCACTGCACACACCCGCGCCATCGCCGACGGCGCCAGCATCAGCGCGCCCAGTCCCACTGCCACCCACCAAGCCTTCATCGTTGCCTCTCCTGCGGATTCAAGCGCCATTCTAGGCAGGCCCCTGCGGCCGCGTCTGCGACCGTCTGTCGCATGCCCACTCCAGGGTTTCCCGCGCACTCACTGCAATGGCATGCTCGACCGATGCGGATCGACCTGTTGCTGCTGGATGTGGATGGCGTGCTGGTGCAGTACCAGCGCGCGCAGCGCGTGCTGCACCTGGCGCAGGTACTGGATGTTACCCCTGCCGCAGTGCAGGCGGCGCTGTTCGACAGCGGACTGGAAGCGGCGCATGACAACGGCACGCTGCAGGGTCCGGCCTATCTGGCGCGGCTGGGGGAGTGCCTGGGCAGGACCGTCGATGTACCCAGCTGGATCGCCGCACGCCAGGCGGCCAGCCATCCGCAGCACGCGGTGCTGCAGCGGCTGCAGGTCCTGCAGCTGCCACTGGCGGTACTGACCAACAATGGCGCGCTGATGGTGCAGGCGCTGCCCATCCTGCTGCCGGAACTGTTCCCTGCGCTGCAGGGACGCGTGTTCTGCAGCGCCGATTTCGGCCTGCGCAAACCCGCACCGGAGGTCTTCCTGCGCACGCTTGAGGCCCTCGGCGTGGCGCCTTCGCGCACGCTGTTCGTCGATGACCTGTTCGCCAATGTGCGCGGCGCACGCGCCGCCGGCCTGCACGCGGAAACCGTGCGCGATGGCCGTGGATTGGGCAAGGTGTTGAAGCGTTACGCGGTGGGCTGATCGGGGTCAGAGCCCTCTCCGCAGGAGAGGGATCCGACCCCAGCGCCGGGGCCTCAGCGCGCGGCGATGAACGCAGCAATCGCTGCGCGCAGGCGCTTGAGGCCTTCGGCCACTTCTTCGTCGGTGATGTTCAGCGACGGCACGAAGCGCAACACGTCCGGGCCGGCCTGCAGGGTCAGCAGGCCGTGCTCGGCGGCATGGTCGAGGATCGCCCCGGCCTGGCCGGCAAAGTCCTTGCCCAGCACCGCGCCCAGCATCAGGCCGCGGCCACGCACGTCGCTGAACACACCGAACTCGTCGTTGATGCGGGCAAAGCCATCGCGCAGCGCCTTCGACTGGCGGCTGACATTGGCGGCGATCTCCGCCGAGGCCAGCTTGCGCAGTGCCACGCGGGCCACCGCAGCGGCCAGCGGGTTGCCGCCGAAGGTGGTGCCGTGCGCGCCGAACTGCATGGTCTCGGCCACCTTCGGGCCGGCCAGCATCGCGCCGATCGGGAAGCCGCCACCGAGTGCCTTGGCCAGGGTGACCATGTCCGGCACCACATCATCCTGCCAGTGCGCGAACAGCGTGCCGGTACGGCCCATGCCGGCCTGGATCTCGTCCAGCACCAGCAGTGCGTTGTGCTGGTCGCACAGTTCACGCACGCGCTTGAGGAAACCGGACTTGGCCGGCATCACGCCGCCCTCGCCCTGGATCGGCTCCAGCATCACCGCCGCCACGTCGCCGGCGGCCATCGCGGTTTCCAGCTGCACCTCATCGTTGAAATCGATGTAGCGGAAGCCGCCAGGCAGCGGCTCGTAGCCTTCCTGGTACTTCGGCTGGGCGGTAGCGGTCACCGCGCCCATCGTGCGGCCGTGGAAGCTGCCACGGAAGGTGATGATGACGCGCTTGTCGGCCGGGCGGCCCTGGCTGGAGGCCCACTTGCGGACCATCTTGATCGCCACTTCGTTGGCTTCGGCGCCGGAGTTGCACAGGAACACCCGCTCGGCGAAGCGACTGGCCTTCACCAGTTCCTCGGCCAGGTGCAGCGGCGGTGCGCTGTAGAACACGTTGCTGGTGTGCCAGAGCTTGCCGGCCTGCTCGACCAGCGCGGCCACCAGGTCCGGATCGTTGTGGCCCAGGCCGCACACGGCGATGCCGGCAGCCAGGTCGATGAACTCACGGCCCTGGCTGTCCCATACGCGGGCGCCCTGGCCTCGCTCCAGTACCACCTGGCGGGGCTTGTAGACCGGCAGGTAATAGTGCGAAAGGGAGATCAGCGGATCGGTCGCGGCGGTCATGGCAGTCGGCGGGGTTCAGGAACGCCCATTCTCGCGCCGGAACCCCTGCGGCACAATGCGCCCATGCGACCGTTTTCCGCCCCCCAGCTCAACCCCGCCACCGAGACCGGCTGGCGCCGTCGGTGGTTCGACATCATCTACCGCCATGACACCCGCCCTTCGCGCAATTTCGACCTGATCCTGGTGGTGGCGATCGTCGCCAGCATCCTGGTGGTGATGATCGACAGCGTGCAGCACCTGCATGCCGAATGGTCCACCGGCCTGTACATCCTGGAATGGGGATTCACGATCATCTTCACCGCCGAGTACCTGCTGCGGCTGGCGGTGGTCAAGCGCCCGCTGCGGTATGCAGTGAGCATCTGGGGCATCATCGACCTGCTGTCGATCCTGCCCGCCTACCTGTCGATGTTCATCCCCGGCGCGCAGAGCCTGCTGGTGGTGCGCGCGCTGCGCATCCTGCGGGTGTTCCGCATCCTGAAGCTGACCCGCTACATCGAGGAAAGCGGCGTCCTGATGACGTCGCTGTGGCGCAGCCGGCGCAAGGTGCTGGTGTTCCTGTTCACGGTGATCACCATCACCATCATCGCCGGTGCGCTGATGTACGTGATCGAGGGCCCCGACCACGGTTTCACCAACATCCCGGCCAGCATGTACTGGGCGGTGGTGACCATGGCCACGGTCGGCTTCGGCGATATCGTGCCGCAGACCGTGCTCGGCCGCTTCGTCACCTCGGTGCTGATCCTGATCGGCTACAGCATCATCGCCGTGCCCACCGGCATCTACACCGCCGAACTGGCCAGCACCATGCGTGAAGCCGAGCAGGCCGCGCGCCGCGATGCGCGTGGCTGCCCGGAGTGTGGGCTGGAAGGCCACGAGCCGGATGCACGGTATTGCCGCAAGTGCGGCGGTCAGCTACCGGATCCGTTCAACCATTGAGGCGCATGCCGGCCAGCGGCCGGCACTACCCTTGGCGCTTATGCATGGATGCGCGCGCTGCTCATCGCAGGCGGTTGCTGGTGGAGACCAGATCGTTGTAGGCGTCCAGCAGAGTGGATTGCGCACCTTCCGGCGCCGAGGTGTCCCAGCTGCCGGAGGCCTTGCGCTCGGCAGCCAGCCCTTCGGCGGTGATCGGCTTGCCCTGCTGCAGACGCTCCACGCCGCGCCCGGCGGTGCGTACCAGCTTGTCCGCTGAACGCTGCACGTGGCCCCACATCGGGTCGTCCTTGCCCACCCCGGAGTTCTGGATTTCCGTCACCAGCGCCTGGTAATCGGCCAGCTGTACGCGCAACGCCGCCAGATCCGGTGCGTCGCCCTGGAAGGCCATGGCCAGCTGCTTGCCATCGCCCAGCAGGCGCAGATGGTAGTAGGCCAGCGAACGGCCTTCGCTCTCCTCGATCTGCTTCAGCTGTGCCGCGCGACGATCGTTCTCGTTCTTCTCCAGTGCCGCATCCAGTGCCTCGCTGGCCTTGAAGAACCCGGCATAGGCCTGCATCAACGGCGCGTGCTGGCTGCGCAGGCCTTCACCACCATCGCGGCGATAGTCCTCACGGGTGAAGTAGCCGTCGGCGCGTTCGATCAGCGCGTACAGCGACTGGAAGGCCTGCTGGTAGTCACGCGCCGGTGCATCCAGCGCGGTAGACGGGTTCTTTGCCAGCGCATCGGTCAGCGCCTGGCCGCAGTACTCCACGCGGTGCGACAGCACCTTGCCCGGTGAGCGCGGCTGCGTTTCCTTGCCGGTCGGACCGGCTTCGGGATCCTTCATCCAGCCGGTGTAGGTCTGGAAGCCTTCGTGGATGGGTTGTTCAACGCCGTTGTAGCACTCGATGTAGGCGTTGACCTTCTCCAGGCCGGGATCGGCCGCCGCCGGCCCCGGCACTTTGTCGCAACCGGCCGTACCGACCAGCGTGCCGAGCAGAAGAAGGGGAAGCAGGCGTACAGAAGCGTTCAAATCGATTCCTTGCAGAAAGAGGCGGTAGATATCCTCGCGCATGACGCAAGCACCCGCATCGGCGGCCTCGCAAAGGCCCTGCCGTTCGGAAGTGTGCGATGCGATGCGTCGCAATCGACCTGTTCGATTGCGACACAAATGACACGATGGACGCTGCGATTACTGGCGGTTGCTCTGGAAAACCAGCGAGTTGTATTCCTGCATCAGCTTGCTGGCAGAGCCGCGCGGCGCCATCGAGGGCGAATCCAGCATACGCCGTTCGAAATCGCTGTAGGGCGTCTTGCTGCTGACCCGGTGCAGCCGCTCCTTGCCTTCCCGACGGAAGTTCTCGGCTTCGCGCTCGAAGCTGTTCCAGTCCAGCTTGCCCGGCTCCTGGTCAGCCACCTTCGCATGCGCTTCGTCGGAAATGCGGTTGAACGCATCCAGACGCTCGCTGGCCTTGGCCTGATCGAAATCATCCTCGCTCATCAGATCCATGATGGCCTTGGCTTCCAGCATCATCGCCAGGCGGTAGTACTCGCGCGTGCGACCCTCGGCCTGCTCCAGTGCCTTGAGCTGCTCGCGCTGGGCGGCGTCGTTCTGGCGCTCCAGCTCGGCATTGAACGTTTCGCTGGCAGCCACGAAATCCTTGAAGGCGACCATCAGGGGCGCGTGCAGCTGCTTGCCCTTGGCGAACTGGTCGTCTTCGTAGTCCTGGCGATCGTAGTAGTCGTGCGCGTCCTTGCTGATCGGCACCAGTGCCTTCAGCGCCTGCTGGTAGTGGCCAGCAGCAGCATCGAGTTCGGCCAGCACTGGCTTGGCAGCCATCGCCTCGGTCACGGGGGCATCGCACTGCTTCATGTCGTAATCGCTGATCTCGAACGGACCGTACACCTGTGTCTCGCGACCGGTCGGGCCGGCGGCGACATCCTTGATCCAGCGCGTATAGGACTCGATGCTGCCGTGGGTCTTCGAATCAAGCGCGTTGAAGCAGCCGATGTAGGCGTTGAGCTTGGCGGTCAACTGCTGCTGCGGGTCGGACGGCGCCGCGCTGGCGTCCGGCGTGCCGGAGGCAGCGGCGCCGCCCGCAGCGGCGGGTGCCTTGCCACCGCAGGCGACGAGGATCAACGACAGCGAAGCGACCAGCGCCGCGACCGAAAGAGTGCGTGACATGTGCTCACATCCCTGTTGAAAACGATTACAGCCGCGCATTCTAGCGCAGCAGGCCGAAGGTCGCAGCCCTCGGCCTCTTCCGGCGACGCGCGATCAATCCAGGAACAGATCCGGCAGCAACGGACGCGATGGATCCACTGCGTAGCCCGAAAGATCGGTGATACCCGCCTGCGCCAGCACGTCATCGTCGATCAGGAACTGGCCATGGAAGCCCGCCGCTTCGCGCACCAGCACCGCATGCGCGGCATCAGCCATGATCTGCGGCGTGCGGCAGCCGGCCGCATCCACGCCAGGGATCATGTTGATCGCATCGGTGGCGATCACCGTGCGCGGCCACAGCGCGTTCACCGCCACACCCTGCGGGCCGAATTCCGCGGCCAGGCCGAGCGTGACGAAGCTCATGCCCATCTTCGCCAGCGTGTAGCCGGTATGCGCGCCCCACCACTTCGGTTCCAGGCTCGGCGGCGGTGCCAGGGTCAGGATGTGCGGGGTCGGCGCCTGCAGCAGGTACGGCAGGCAGGCCTGCGCACACAGGAAGCTGCCACGCGAATTGACCTGCTGCATCAGGTCGAAGCGTTTCATCGGCGTATCCAGCGTGCCACGCAGCCAGATCGCGCTGGCGTTGTTGATCAGGATGTCGATGCCCCCAAAGGTGTCGACCGTGGCCGCAACCGCGGCCTGCACCTGCTCTTCCTCGCGGATATCGCACTTCAGCGCCAGCCCTTGGCCACCGGCGGCGGTAACGGCCTCGGCCGCGCTGTGGATGGTACCTGGCAGCTTCGGGTTCGGCACCGCCGACTTGGCCGCAATGGCCACGTTCGCCCCGTCACGCGCAGCGCGCAGTGCGATGGCCAGGCCGATGCCACGCGAGGCACCCGTGATGAAAAGCGTTTTGCCCTGCAGACTGCCCACGTTCCACACTCCAGCGTATGCAATGAGCCGCTAGTATGCCGCGCCGACGTGGAGTTCACCCGGCCTTGACGATACTGGCGCCTCCAGTCAACGCACGAGGTCCACGCCATGCGCCGTTCCCGCCTGTTGCTGCCTGCCCTGGGGCTTGCCCTGCTGACCGCCTGCCAGGGCCGTTCGCCGGAACCCGGCAAGGAACCGTCGGCCGGTGACACGCCCAGCGCGGAGAAAGCCGCCGCAGACGGCAAGCTGCGCTGGAGCGAGGCAGTGGTGTGGGATGGCGACCTCAACGCCTGCCGCCAGGGCGGGAATTCAGCCACGCGTGAGTGCCTGCGCGATGCGATGCGCGCTGGTGGCGCAAGCGCCGATGCCATTGCTGCCGCCGAACAGTTGTCCACCGGCGGCGAGCTGGCCTACGTGACGGCCTGGCACGAGAACGAAGGCCTGGGCATTGCCACGGTCGAGTATCCGTTCCGCGCCAACACCAACGAGGGCACCCGCCTGGTCGACGCCACCGGCAAGCGCATCGATGTGGATGCCGTGCAGCTGGACGACACCCTGCGTGCCGACCCCGCCGTGCAGGCCCTGCTGAAGGACCACCCGCAGGCCACGCCGTTCGCACCGGCGCAGTCGGGCGGGGCCACGCCGCTGGAGAACGGCGGCATCCGCCTGCTGTACCGCACGCCGCTGCGTGACTGCCACGCCTGCCCGGATGTAGGCCAGCTGCAGATCGCCTACGACTTCGACGCCAAGCGCAACTTCATCGGCCAGCAGGTAGTGCCGGCAACGCCGTAAGGTCGCCGGCACTACATCAAGGCCGTCAGCGGGCGCATCCACGCATCGCGTGGATCTACCGGTACGCCTGCGCCTGCTTCCTCAGCAGATGCGGCACGATCAGCTGATGCACCGGCGCAACCGGCAGCATGTATACGCGCCCGAACGCGTTGTGCGTATGCACCACGGTCGCCACTTCCAGTACGTCGCCCTGCCACTGCAGGGCCAGCTGCACACGCAGGTGGCGGTCGTCGTCTTCCAGCACGATGGCATCGTCACTGAGCGACTGCAGGGTGAAGATGCCCAGTCGCTGCCCGGGTTGAGGATCCGCAACATCCTGCACCGCGCGCAACGAGCCCAGGTGCTTCATGCCGAGCAGGCGCATGCCGCGATTGCGCAGCGCCATCAGCCCATCGAACCAGCCGGGAATGGTCGCGGCCATATCGCGATAGGCCTGCAAGGCCGAGCGCCCATCACGATGGGTTGTTGCCTGGCAGGCGTGCACGAAGTCGGCACCGGCCAGCTGTGGGCGCAGGACGCTGCCCGCACTCGGTGGGCCGGTCACTACCTGCAGTGGACTCACGGCTTGGGCCCCTGCCCCTCGTTGTCTTCCCAATGCAGGATGCGACGGGTAACGAAGCGGTAGACCGGCTTGCCCGTGGCGAACCACAGTTCGCGCACCCACGAGGTGCGCTTGAGCACGCGCTTTTCCACTGGGGTGAGCGACCCACGGCAGTACATGCGCTTGTGCTTGAGCAGGTGGCGCAGGTCCTCGCGGGCCAGCAGGCGCATCCAGCGCGAGCGCGGGTTGCCGATCACTGCCAGCTGGAAGTCGATCAATGCCGGGCGGCCGTCTTCGGTCACCAGCCAGTTGGCTTCCTTGGCCAGGTCGTTGTGGGCCACGCCGCGCCGATGCAGCTGCTGCAGCAGCCGACGCGCGGCGCGGAACCAGGCCAGGTCGCCACGCGGTGGGCGCTGGTACATGGCGTCGCCGGCCATGAAACTGCGGTCGAGATGATGCCCATTCCACGCCAGCAGCTGCGGCACGTCGGCCATGCCATGGATATGGCGCAGCGCGCGCGCTTCGCGGCGGGCCAGCCACCAGGCCGGCAGGCGCAACCACAGCGGCGTGGCGCCCAGGTCACGGCGTACGAAGGGGCCGGCAGGCCCCTCCACACGGAGGATGCGACCGAAGCTGTCGGCCTTCAAAGCATGTGGTGGCGTGTCTGGCGTATGCGGCATGGGCCCATTCTAGGCGATGGCGCCGGTTGCAAACGGTCACCAAGCGGCTGGGAACCAGTCACCTTCACGCCCCTATAATCGGGCAATGGACTCTTCATGGATCGACGCCACGCTTGCGTGGATTGCCGCTCACCCCGTGCTGGCGGGTGCCGTTATCTTCCTCATCGCCTTCTGCGATGCGGTGATCATTCTCGGCGCCATCGTGCCGGCGCTGCCGCTGCTGTTTGCGGTGGGCGTGTTCATCGGCCTGGGCCAGATCTCCGGACCTTACGCGGTGGCGGCGGCCGCACTGGGCGCATTCGCCGGCGATGGCATCAGTTACTGGATCGGGCGCCGCTGGGGCGACCGCCTGCGTGGCGTGTGGCCGTTCAGCCGTTACCCGCAGCTGCTCGACCGCGGCGAAAACCTGTTCCGCCGCAACGCGTTCAAGAGCATTCTGGTGGCACGCTACGTCGGCGCGATCCGGCCGTTCGTGCCGGCCATCGCGGGCATGATGAAGATGCCAGCCAGCCGCTATGTACAGGCCAGTGGTATCGCCAGCATTTCATGGGCGGTGCTGTTCCTGGCCCCCGGCTGGATTCTTGGCGAGGCCTATGACGCGGTGGCCGCAGTAGCCGGTCGGCTGGTGGTGGTGGTCGGCCTGCTGGCGGTGATCCTTGGCCTGGTCTGGGCCCTCGTGCTGTACGGCTACCGCTGGTCGGCCGCGCGCATGGACAACTGGCTGGCACGCCTGCTCGACTGGTCCAACCGCCATCCGACGCTGGGCCGCTACACCGTCGGCGTGCTGGATCCGAAGCGGCGCGAGTCGGTGCCGCTGGCGATGCTGGCGCTGATGCTGCTGGTGCTGGGCTGGGGCTGGTTCGCGCTGCTGACCGTGGTGGTCGCGCATGGCGAGCCACTGGCGATCGACCTGCTGGTACACCAGGCAATGCTGGCCCTGCGCAACCCGCTGGCCGATTACCCGATGGCCGCGCTGGCGTCGCTGGGCGCCTGGCAGGTGCTGCTGCCGGCCACTGCGGCGGCGATGGGCTACCTGGTCTGGCGCCGGCGCTGGATGGCGGCCGCGCACTGGCTGGCCGCGCTGGCCTTCGGCCTGGCGCTGACCATGCTGCTCGGCGCTACCGTCGATGTTGTGCGCCCGGTCGACGCCAGCAGCGGCTTCGGCTTCCCGTCGGTGTCGGTGACGATGGCCACCATCACCTTCGGCTTCTTCGCGGTGCTGATCGCCCGCGAGATGCCCGGCCGTACCCGCGTCTGGCCGTACCTGGTGTCGGGCATCGTGGTCAGCCTGATCGGTTTCTCGCGCCTGTACCTGGGCGCGCATTGGCTGAGCGATGTGATCGGCGGCATGCTGTTCGGCACCTTCTGGCTGCTGGTGCTGGGCATCGCCTACCGCCGCCGCTTCAACCGCTCGTTCTGGGTGAAGCCGGTGGCATGGCTGTTCTACGGCGTCTTCGCCGTCGCCGCGATGTGGTACGCACCGCGCAACATCCCGGTGAAGCTGGAACGCTTCGAGCCGACCTTGCCGGCCCCGCAGGCAATGGACACGCAGGCCTGGTGGCAGCACGACTGGGCGACACTGCCGGCGCGCCGCAACGAGTTCGATGACGACCAGCGCTGGCCGCTGGACGTACAGGTGGCCGGTCCGCTGGCACCGCTGCAGGCGCAACTGGAAGCGCGCGGCTGGAAGCGGCAGGAGCAGGCTGGCTGGCAGCAGGCGCTGCTGATGCTGGACAAGAACACCGGCGCCGATGAACTGCCGGTGCTGCCGGCGACGCTGGAAACCCGCGTGGAAGCGCTGTTGATGGTACGCCCGGGTACACACCGTGATGAGCGCTACGTACTGCGCCTGTGGCCGGCCCCTGCGCAGTTGCAGCCGGGCAACACGCCGCTGTGGCTGGGCAGTGCACAGACCCTGCGCTACGAACGCCATTTCGAGTGGATCGGCATGTGGCACCCGCTGCGTGGCGTCGACCCGGCATTGAATGCCGTAAAGGACGCCGTGCAGGACCTGCCGCAGCGCGAGGACGTGCACAGCGAAACCGGGTTGCCGGTGCTGCGGTTGAAGACCACGCCGTGATCGAGCCGGTGCTTCTCTGGTAGTCGCCAACCTAGGTTGGCGCTTCGGGTGAAGACTGCCAACCAAGGTTGGCATCTACCGGTTCCGCTGCGCTCTGGTAGTGGCCAACCTTGGTTGGCTTTTACCGGCTACGGCATCCAGCCCAGCAGCTGCTGCAACCGCTGGTGCGGATCGTCCATCTGCAGCAGCTGAAGGCGCTGCTGCTCGCTCAGCGGCAGCAGCTCGGCCAGCCGCCAGCCGACCCAGCTGGCCTGGTCCAGCAGCGCCGGATTGGCCGGCGCATAGGCCTCGCCGGCCTGCTCGATGATGTGCCCCAGCACCGTGGCCAGCAGTGCATGCTGCGGCCGCAGTTCGTCATCGGGGTCTTCCTCGCACCAGCGCACGTCAGCCACCACCAGGCCGTTGTCGCGCACGCGGGTGCGCTCGACATGGAAGCGACGGGTACCGCGCAGGCGCAGCTGCAGCACGCCGTCGGCGCCGACATCGAAGTCTTCGATGCGTACCTGCACGCCAAAGGCGGCCGGTGTCGCCGGTGCGCCGACCTCCTCGCCCTCGAGGATCAGGCAGACGCCAAATCCCTCACCACTGCGGCCGCTGTCGCGGACCAGGTCCAGATAGCGCCGCTCGAACACGCGCAGGCCTACCGCTGCACCCGGTACCAGCGCGGTGTGCAGCGGGAACAGCGGCAGCGAGCCGTCGCCGCTCATCGGGCCTGCAGCGCGGCGAGGAAGCGGCGCGGGGCACCGTCGAAGCCACCGTTGGACATGAATACCACGTGGTCGCCGCTGCGCGCGCTGGCCTGCAGCTGCGCCAGCAATGCGTCGGTATCGGGCACCGCGTGGGCTTCGCCACGCACCGCGGCGATCACCGCCGCAGCATCCCAGGCCAGTTCCGGGCGATGCAGGAACACCACTTCATCGGCCAGCGCCAGCGAGGGAGCCAGCGCCTGCGCATGTGCGCCCAGCCGCATCGAGTTGCTGCGCGGCTCCATCGCGACCACGATGCGCGCATCACCCACCTTGGAACGCAGGCCCTCCAGTGTGGTGGCGATCGCAGTCGGATGGTGGGCGAAATCGTCGTAGACGGTGATGCCGTCATGGCTGCCGATCACTTCCATGCGGCGCTTGACGCTGCGGAAGCGTGCCAGCGCCGGAATAACCTGGGCAGGTGCCACGCCCACTGCATGCGCGGCGGCCAGCGCGGCCAATCCATTGAGCACGTTGTGGCGGCCCAGCAGCGACCACTGCACATCACCCAGCGCCTGCCCACGATGGTGCACGCGGAAGGCGCTGCCATCAGCGGCCAGCAGCTCGGCATGCCATTCCAGCGACGGATCGAATCCAAAGCGCTCGACCGGGGTCCAGCAGCCCATCGCCAGCACTTCGGCAAGGTACTGATCCTCGCCGTTGACGATCAGCCGCCCACGTGCGGGTACGGTACGCACCAGATGGTGGAACTGGCGCTGGATCGCGGCCACGTCCGGGAAGATGTCGGCGTGGTCGTACTCAAGGTTGTTGAGGATGGCCACCAGCGGCCGGTAGTGCACGAACTTGCTGCGCTTGTCGAAGAAGGCCGTGTCGTACTCATCGGCTTCGACCACGAACTCGCGCCCCTGGCCCAGGCGGGCGGAGACACCGAAATCCTCGGCGACACCGCCGATCAGGAAGCCCGGCGAGCGCCCTGCACTTTCCAGCAGCCAGGTGAGGATGGTGGTGGTGGTGGTCTTGCCATGGGTACCGGCCACGGCCAGCGTGTCGCGGCCCGGCAGCACCTGCTCGGACAGCCACTGCGCGCCGGAGATATAGCGCTGGCCGGCATCGAGCACGGCTTCCACGGCGGCATTGCCGCGCGACAGCGCGTTGCCGATCACCACCTCGTCGGTACCGGCCGGCACGCTGTCGGCACGGTAGCCCTGGTCCAGTGTGATGCCCAGCTGTTCGAGCTGGGTCGACATCGGCGGGTAGATGGCCTGGTCGCTGCCGCTGACGGAATGCCCAAGTTCCCGCGCCAGGGCGGCCACGCCGCCCATGAAGGTGCCGGCAATTGCAAGGATATGTACGCTGCTCATGACCGAGGATTGTGACCGATGACGGCTGTATAGGGCCAATGTCCGCTATCGGGTAAGACAACCCCTACACGGGATGTGAGAAAACTCCAATCAGCTGTCAGGGAATTCCCGATAGCGATGTTCTGTGAACCCGGACACAATTCGAACTGCCAGCCGCAGTACCCGAACCGGTCCTACTCCCCAAGAGGCCATCCCCAAGGGAGCTCATGCTGCGGGGCCCTGAGCAAGCCCTTCGCTGGCGCCTATCAAACGACACAGGCCTGATCCTCGCGGACCAGGCCTGTGTTTTTTGCGCCCGAAGGACCGGACGCATGCCGGCCCCGCCGGATCAGGCCTTGATCGCTGCCAGGATGCGGGCTTCGATCTCGTCCAGCTCACCGACGCCATCGACGCGGGCCAGGGTGCCACGGCCGGCGTAGAAATCGACCACCGGGGCGGTCTGGTCGTTGTAGACCTGCAGGCGCTGGCGCACCGCTTCCGGGTTGTCATCGGCGCGGCCCTGCTCCTTGGCGCGGCCGGCGATGCGGTCCACCAACAGCTCGGTGGGCACATCCAGCTGCACCACCGCGTCCAGCGGCTGGCCGATCTTGGCCAGCAGGCCATCCATCGCATTGGCCTGGGCCACATTGCGCGGGTAGCCATCGAGGATGAAGCCCTTGGCGACATCAGCCTGGGTCAGGCGCGACTCCAGCATGCCCAGCAGGATGTCGTCCGACACCAGGTTGCCGGCATCCATCACCGTCTTGGCCTGCTTGCCCAGCTCCGTGCCGGCGGCGATTTCCGCGCGCAGCATGTCACCGGTCGAAATGTGGGCGATCCCCAGCTTTTCCTTCAGGCGCGTCGCCTGTGTCCCCTTGCCCGAACCGGGCGGTCCCAACAGAACCAATCGCATTGACCTGACTCCAACGTGTTGAAAACAAAGAAGGTTCGCGTCCCGGACGGTCCGGTATCGCTGCACCGCAATAGCGCCACTTTACCGCATCCGGGTAATGTCCCTGCAATGTCCCCTCCCCCGAGCAGGTAGAAGCATGCGCAACGGTACTCTCCTTTATGCCCAGTCCGGCGGTGTCACCGCCGTCATCAATGCCACGGCGGCAGCGGTGATCGAGCAGGCCCGGGCCAAGGGCATCAAGGTCCTGGCGGCCCGCAACGGCATCCTCG
Source organism: Stenotrophomonas sp. GD03777 (assembly GCF_029842485.1). Lineage (NCBI taxonomy): Bacteria > Pseudomonadati > Pseudomonadota > Gammaproteobacteria > Lysobacterales > Lysobacteraceae > Stenotrophomonas > Stenotrophomonas sp. GD03777. Next base: position 13,591 of record NZ_JAOCGL010000033.1, on the reverse strand, counting down.
GCGCGCTGCGCGAGGAGCTGATCGACACCAGCAGGGAGAGTGCCGCCGCGATCCGCGCCCTCGCCCATACCCCGGGCGGCGCCTTCGGATCGTGCCGGGTCAAGCTGAAATCGCTGGATGCCGACCGCGCCCGCTATGACCGCCTGCTGGAGGTGCTACAGGCCCACGACGTGCGCTGGTTCCTCTACAACGGCGGCAACGACTCGGCCGACACCGCACTGAAGGTCTCGCAGCTGGCCAAGGCCTCCGGCTACGACCTGACCTGTATCGGCGTGCCCAAGACCATCGACAACGACCTTGCCGTTACCGATACCTGCCCCGGCTTCGGGTCAGCGGCCAAGTACACCGCGGTCTCGGTGCGCGAAGCAGCACTGGACGTGGCGGCGATGGCCGAAACGTCCACCCGTGTCTTCATCTACGAAGCGATGGGCCGCCACGCCGGCTGGCTGGCCGCCGCCGCCGGCCTGGCCGGCAACGGTGATGACGAAGCGCCGCACATCATCCTGCTGCCCGAGCGCGCCTACGACGAGGCCACGTTCCTGGCCAAGGTGAAAGCCGTGGTCGAGCGCGTCGGCTACTGCGTGGTGGTGGCGTCGGAAGGCATTGCAACCGCCGATGGCCGCTTCGTTGCCGATGCCGGCGGTGGCAAGGACTCGTTCGGTCATTCGCAGCTCGGCGGCGTGGCGGCGCACCTGGCCGGCCGGGTCAAGGATCAGCTGGGCCTGAAGGTGCACTGGGCACTGCCCGATTACCTGCAGCGCTCGGCCCGCCACCTGGCCAGCAGGACCGACTGGGAGCAGGCGCAGGCGGTGGGCAAGGCCGCGGTGCAGCTGGCACTGAAGGGCCAGAATGGCGTGATGCCGGTGATCGTGCGCAGCAGCGATGCGCCCTATCGCTGGAAGATCGAAGCGGCGCCGCTGTCGAAGATCGCCAACCACGAGAAGAAGATGCCGGCTGGTTTCATCCGCCGCGATGGCTTCGGCATCACGGCCAGGGCGCGCGCCTACCTGTCACCATTGATCAAGGGCGAAGCACCGCTTCCCTATGGCACCGATGGCCTGCCGAAGTACGTCACCCTGAAGAACGTAGCGGTGAAGCAGAAACTGCCGGCCTTCGAAGGCTGACCTGAAAAAGGGAACGGAGGGGATTAAGTCGCATACGCCCCTCTGTCATCTCCAACAGCATCAGCAGTGGGTCGGATACGACTTAATTCCCTCCGTCCCCTTTTCATGGAGATCATCATGGCACTGCGTGTTGTCCGACTCGGTACGCCGCGCCAACCCGGCGAGGGACTGCGCATCGGCACCGTTCGGCGCCCACCGCGCGGCGTGCCGCGCAGCGAGTTCGCCCGACAGGACTGGTACGACGTCTGGTTTCCTACGCTGTCACCCAGCGCGGAGCTGGTGAAGCGGGCACATGAGGCAACGACGGCGGCCGATTGGACCGCCTTCTTCCGCCATTACAAGGCCGAGATGAAGGCGCCCGATGCCGCCCACGCGCTGGACCTTCTGGCCGCGATGTCGCAACACAGCGACATCAGCGTGGGCTGCTACTGCGAGGATGAAGCGCACTGCCACCGCAGGGCATTGCGCGAGCTGCTGGTGGCGCGCGGGGCAATGCTGGCGGATTGATCAGCCGGATGTCGGCCGTGGATGACGGCACGGGTGCACCACCCACGCGACTTCAATTGCAGGCCTTGCCTTCCATCTGCAGCTGCGCGGCGAACATCGTCACCTGCGGAATCTGGCCGGCGGCGGCCTGCTTCTTCGCCTCCTCCAGGTAAATGCGCGATTGGCCCTGCCCGTCCAGCTCTACCTTGTGGCTCGACGGCAGGCGCCACACCCGCACCACCGCCTGCTGCGCCGGGCACGCGGCGTTGGGCACGCGGATCACATCATTGAGCTTCCAGCCCTTGTCGGCACTCGGCTGCGCCTTGGTGTAATCGACGAAGCGCGCGCGTGGCTGGCATTGCTCGCTGGTCCGGACGGCGGAGAAGCGATATGGCGCGGCGGCATCACCGGTGAACGCACCTTCCAGCCGCGCGCAGGCCTCGGGGATCTGCCGCAGCGTATGCACCGCGCCCACCGCCTGCGGCGCACCGACCGCACGCTGCAGTTCCGGCGTTTCCGCAGCGAAGGCCGGTGCGGCCGGGACCAGGGCGGCAAGCATCAACAGGGACAGGCGCATGGGGAATCTCCTACGGGGCTGTGCGCAGGCTTGCAGAGGCTGCCTTAACGGGGTGCAAAGGCCGTTGGCTCGCGAATCATGCCCAGGGCCCGACGGCATGCGCCGCGGCTCCGAGGAGCCGGTCGAGCATGGCTCGACTCTACAAGTGGCGGCACGCATACTGCGGGCACCAGGGAATGCTGAACACCGCCATACGTCGGACGACCGCCAAGGTCGGTACGGGTTGGTTCCAGGCTGCAGCCCGTCGTCCCCCTCGTGGTGCCGTTCATCGCCACTGGATGCCTACATCCATTCTGCGGAGGGGTCTAATGCTGGAACGTCACGGGCTGTCACTGGCGCTGGGCTGCGCCATTCTCGCGATCCTGTTCGGAATCGTCTCGGCGCGCTGGATCCTGCGCCAACCCACCGGCAATGCACGCATGATCGCGATCGCCACCGCGATCCAGGAAGGTGCGCGTGCCTATCTCAACCGCCAGTACCTGACCATCGGCATCGCCGGCGTGGTGCTGTTCGTGCTGGTCGGCATCTTCCTCAGCTGGTACACCGCGATTGGTTTTGCAGTCGGCGCGGTGCTGTCCGGCGCCGCCGGCTACATCGGCATGAACGTGTCGGTACGCGCCAACGTGCGTACCGCAGAGGCGGCGCGCAACGGCATCAGCGCGGCGATGGACGTCGCCTTCCGCGGCGGCGCGATCACCGGCATGCTGGTGGTCGGGCTGGGCCTGCTGGGCGTGGCCGGCTACTACGCACTGCTGCTGCGCATGGGCCTGCCGATGGAACAGGCGCTGCACGCGCTGGTCGGCCTGGCCTTCGGCTCCTCGCTGATCTCGATCTTCGCGCGCCTGGGCGGCGGCATCTTCACCAAGGGCGCCGACGTCGGTGCCGACCTGGTCGGCAAGGTCGAAGCCGGCATTCCCGAGGACGATCCGCGCAACCCGGCGGTGATCGCCGACAACGTCGGTGACAACGTCGGCGACTGCGCCGGCATGGCGGCCGACCTGTTCGAGACCTACGCGGTGACCGTCATCGCCACCATGCTGCTGGGCAGCCTGATGCTGGCCGAAGCCGGTGCCAACGCGGTGCTGTATCCGCTGGTACTGGGCGGCGTGTCGATCATCGCTTCGATCATCGGCGCGCTGTTCGTCAAGGTGAAGCCAGGCGGCTCGATCATGGGCGCGTTGTACAAGGGCGTGATCGTTTCCGGCGTGCTGGCCGCCATCGCCTTCTACCCGATCACCACCGGACTGATGTCCGACAACGTGCATGGACCGATGGCGCTGTATGGCTGCGCGCTGATCGGCCTGGTCCTGACCGGCCTGATCGTGTGGATCACCGAGTACTACACCGGCACCCAGTACAAGCCGGTGCAGCACGTGGCGCAGGCCTCGACCACCGGCCACGGCACCAACATCATCGCCGGACTCGGCATCTCGATGAAATCCACCGCGCTGCCGGTGGTGGCGGTGTGTGCGGCGATCTGGGGTGCGTTCGCGCTGGGCGGCCTGTACGGCATCGCCATTGCCGCAACCGCGATGCTGTCGATGGCAGGGATGATCGTCGCCCTCGATGCCTACGGCCCGATCACCGACAACGCCGGTGGCATCGCCGAAATGGCCGAGCTGCCTTCGGAGATCCGCGACATCACCGACCCGCTGGATGCGGTGGGCAACACCACCAAGGCCGTGACCAAGGGCTATGCGATCGGCTCGGCGGCGCTGGCGGCACTGGTGCTGTTCGCCGACTACACCCACAACCTGCAGGCAGCCAATCCCGGCCAGGAGTTCCGCTTCGATCTCAGCGACCACACGGTGATCATCGGCCTGTTGATCGGCGGCCTGATTCCCTACCTGTTCGGTGCGATGGCGATGGAAGCGGTCGGCCGCGCGGCGGGCGCAGTGGTGGAAGAAGTGCGCCGCCAGTTCCGCGAGATCCCCGGCATCATGCAGGGCACCGGCAAGCCGCAGTACGACAAGGCGGTGGACATGCTGACCCGCTCGGCGATCCGCGAAATGATCGTGCCCTCGCTGTTGCCGGTCGCCGTGCCGGTGGTGGTCGGCCTGCTGCTGGGGCCGCGCGCACTGGGCGGCCTGCTGATCGGCACGATCGTCACCGGCCTGTTCGTGGCCATCTCGATGACCACCGGCGGCGGCGCCTGGGACAACGCCAAGAAATACATCGAGGATGGCCACTTCGGTGGCAAGGGCAGCGAAGCGCACAAGGCTGCGGTGACCGGCGATACCGTCGGTGACCCGTACAAGGACACCGCCGGCCCGGCAATCAATCCGCTGATCAAGATCATCAACATCGTGGCGCTGCTGCTGGTGCCGCTGCTGTAGATCCACGCGACGCGTGGATGGCAGGCTCGACGGGGTCAGAACCCTTTCCGCAGGAAAGGGATCCGACCCCGATGGCGGTCACCGCCCGCGCAGGAAGAACCGCACGGGCACCATCACGTTCACCGGGTCGCCGGCCACCTCGGGCGGCGGCGGGCCGCGCGAGGATCGTTGGCGTCGTCCACTTCCACGACCGGATGGGGCTCCGGTCGCGGTGCCGGCCGGCTGAGCACGTAACCGGCGCTGGCGGCAAAGAACAGGCCCACGCCGAGCAACAGGCGCCACGACGGATGCGCGCCCCAGCAGAACAGGGCAAAGCCCGCCGCCATGCCTGCGCTGGCAAACGCCTTGCCCTTGCCCGACACGGCACCCTGCTCGCGCCACAGCCGCAGCGACGGGCCGTAGCGTGGATGCGCCAGCAGGCGCTGCTCGAACTTCGGCGAGCTGCGCGCGAAGCAGCCCACCGCGAGGATCAGGAAGATGGTGGTCGGCATGACTGGCAGCAATGCGCCGATCACCCCGAGGCCGACCATCAGCCAGCCCAGCGCGAACCAGAGCCAGCGCATCAGCGCTGCACCTGCGGGCGCGCGCCGCCCATCAGGCGAATTCCACTTCGACGTGGCGGTACACGCTGCGGAACGCAGCGTCGGCTGCATCGATCACCTGCTGGTCCTGCTCGGCACTCAGCGGCACCGCGTCCAGCACAGCGGTGAACTCGCGCCAGTGGCGCGCTGCGCCATCGGGATGGGCGGCCAAGTGGCGGGCGCCGAAATCACGGTGCAGGCCGAGCCTGGCCGCCATCTTGTACAGAAGGGTGCCACCGAGATTGGAGCCTTCGGCCACGTACAGCCAACCCAACGCAGTCGGCAGCGCGAGGTCCGAGGGCAGCGCGTCGATGTCCGCGCCAGGCAGGGCCTGCTCCAGGTCCTGCAGGTCGCGCGCGACCTGTGTCAGGCGCCGGCGCTCTCCAAGATCGGGCAGCAATTCGCCCAGGGCAGGGTTGGCATACAGCGCATCGATGCTGCGGTGGAAGCGATACTGCACGCGCAGGAAACGGGCGAAGTTGCTGCGGTCGGCGAAGATGTCACCGGCCATGATGCGCTTGTCCAGCGCAACGTGGCTGTCGCGGGTGGCGGCCTTGAGCCGCAGGCTGCGGCTGTCTTCGGGAGCGATGTGTGCGTTCATGGGGGAATGCCAGGAGGGTCGTCCTGCTGTAGACGTCTGCCGCGGGGCTTTCCCCAAGGCCGTCTACACCGATAATGGGCCATCCCCTTGTCCATCCGGAACCGACGATGATCACCACCGAACCGCGCATGACCAACCTGTTCCTGCAGCTGGGCCTGGACGCCAGCGCCGAAGGCATCGCCCGCTTCATCCGCGAGCACCAGCTGGCCACCGACGTCGAAGTCGTCGAGGCGCCCTACTGGAACGATGCCCAGCGCCAGTTCCTGGCCGAGTCGCTGCAGGCCGATGCGGCATGGACCACCGTGGTGGACGAGTTGAACGAGTCGCTGCACGAAGATGCGGTGAAGGCTTCGAGTGGGCTGTAAGTGCCTGGCGGAAGGCACCGGGCATGGCCCGGCGCTACCGTTGTCTTTCCCGCTGGGGTCAGAGCCCTTTCCGCAGGAAAGGGATCCGACCCCGCAGGTCAGTACGTCCAGGTCAACGCCAACCGCGCGGTGCGGCCCGGTGCCGGCATCACGCCCAGGGCCAGCGGGTCCAGGTAGTAACGGTCGGTCAGGTTGTCGACGCCGGCTTCCACCGACAGCTGGTCGTTGAAGCTCCAGCTGGCGAACAGGTCGACCAAGGTGTTCGGCCGGTACAGCTGCTGGATCGCCGACAGGCCCACGTTCCAGTCCTTGTCCAACTTGCTGATCGGGCCAGCGTTGTGGACCATGCGGGTGCCGAAGGTCAGGCGCTCGTCGAACAGGCGCGAGCCCAGGATCAGGTTGACTGTGTAGCGCGGCGGGTTCTGGGTGTTGGTGTACGAGCCCTCGAAGCCACCGTCCACGCAGTTGGGTGTATTGGCCACCTCGTCGTTCCCGCGCTGCGCACCATAGGCACGACGCTCGGCGGCGATGTCCGGCGCGCAGGTCTTGGCCTTGAAATAGTAATGCGCGGACAGGTCGGCGAAGACCTTGCCGCTGTCATAGCTGGACTGGAATTCCATGCCCGAGACCTTGAACTGATCGACGTTGCGGATCAGGCCGGCCGAAAGCGTGCGGTAGTCACGGGTGATCAGGTCGTCGATGCGGGTATCGAAGTACGCCAGCTTCAGCGCCAGGCGGTCGCCAGCGGTAAACAGGTCGTAGCGGAGGGTGCTGGCACCGATTTCCCAGCTGCGCGCGCGCTCCGGCTTCAGCTCACCGACCGGCTTGGCAGCGGTGAACAGGCCCAGCGTGGTCTCGAACAGGCTCGGCAGCTTGGTGCCTTCGGCGTACTTCACGTAGACCAGGGTGTCTTCGCTGAAACGGTAGGCCACGCTGGCGGTAGGCGAGAACGCGGTGTCGCGACGGCGGATCGGCTGCGACCAGCTCCAGCTGACCGGCACTTCCAGATCCTGCGGCTTGCCGGCGTCGTAGAAGTTCCAGCCGGCGATGTCGCCCACCGTACCCTTCTTGTACGGCGAGGCCAGCAGCGAGGCCTGGGTGAAGTTGCCGTTGGCATCCGGATACCAGTTCAGCAACGCGATGCGCTTGGCGCGCCACGAGGGCAGTGCCGGGTTTCCGTTGAGCAGCTCGGTGTAGCGGTACTGGCCCTGCACCTCGTAGGCATCGGGCGTGGCCAGCCGGTTGCGGTCGTGCACGTCCACCCGGTTCCAGCGGCCACCGGCCAGCAGCTCCCAGTGTTCGTCGGGCTGCCACTTCAGCGCGGCCACGGCGCTGTATTCCTTGCGCTCGGCATTACGCAGGAAGCGGTTGTTGACCAGGTCATCGTGCATGATCGGGCCCGAGCTGCCCGGGGCGATGTTTTCGTCGCTGTAGGACAGGCCGTAGTCGAGCGTGAACGCACCGGCGCGGGTGTCGAACCTGGAGGTATTGCTGGCATCCAGGCCGAAGCGCTTCTGCCGCAACGGATTGCGGTAGGCATCCTTGTAACCGGGATCGCCACTGAAGCTGGGCGCGTCATACCACTCTGTGCGGCGGTCGAAGTACCACGGGGTGATGCCGGTCAGGCTGTTGTACATCACGCTGTCGGTGTCGGTGTACGCTGCATTGACGCGCAGGTCGATCAGCCCGCTGTCCGGATCGAAGCGATAGCGCAGGGTGTAGCTGTCCATGTCGACGTGGCCCGGGTCCCACTGCGGGATGCGGTCACGGTCGACGCGGATGATCTGCGAGGCCATGATCTCGCCGGCCGTGCCTTCATAGCGGCGGTAGCCGGCTTCCAGGCTCTGCGTGTCATCGATGCGCCAGGTGCCCTTGAGCAGCGCCGACTTGGAGCGCGAGGAGGTATTGAACACTTCGGTAAGCGGCGGATTCAGCGGCGCCAGCGTACGACGGGTCTGCGGGAAATCATCGTAGCCGTGCTTGCCGGAGAAGTAGTTGCCGTTGTCCCGGTACGCGTAGGCCGCAACCAGGTCGAAGCGGTCCCAGTGACCGGCACCGGCCACGTTGAAGAACTGGCTGCCGGTAGCGCTGCGATCGCTGCGCGGCGCCGCACTGTATGACGGCAGGTTGTTGGCACTGCCATTGGCCAGGCCACCGCGCACGCGCACGCCGAAGTCGCGGCCCTCGCGCAGCACGTCACCGATCTTCAACGTCTCCATCTCGACCACGCCGCCGATGCCACCGGACGCGTTGGCCTGCAGGCTCGGGCCCTTGGTGATGGTCAGGCTGGAGATCAGGTCGGGGTCGAGGTAGGTGCGCTGTGACTGGCCCGCATAGCCGCGGTAGGTGTCCATGCTGGACTGGCCACCGTCGATGATCACCGGTACGCGGCCCTGGCCCTGGATGCCACGGATGTTGACGTCGAAGCCGTTGCCCACGCGCGGATCACCGGCGGTGACACCGGCCACCCCCTTGACGATGTCACCGTTGGAGGTGCCGCGGAAACGCTCCAGATGCGTGCGGTCGAGCGTGGTGGTCGAACCCGCGCTGCGATAGCTGTCGAGCAGGCGCGCTTCATCGTTGTTCGCACCGCTGTCGACGCGGTCGCCGGCCACACTCAGCGTGTTGGTGACGATCACACCGCTATCGGCCGGCACCGGCGTTGCTGCCCCCAGAGTGGCCGCATCGGCGCTGACCCGGCGCACCGCCACGCCACTGCCCTGCAGCAGGCGCTGCAACGCCTGGTCGGCCGACAGGCTGCCGCTGACCGCGTGGGAGGTTACGCCGTGTGCCAGCGATGCGGGGTACACCACCTGCACGCCGGATTGGCGCATGTAGCTGCGCAGGGCCTCATCCAGCGGTTGTGCAGGAATATCAAAGCGCAGTACGGCCGCGTGCTCGCTGCGGGCGCTCTGCGCCAGTGCGGGTGGCGTCGTACTGGCCAGCCCGGCGGCAAGCAACGCAATGCACAGACGGGACGGGCGCAGTACGCGGCCCGAGCGGTGGGAGTCGAACATGGAAGAACCTGTCAGGTAATCGGTGCCGCGAACGCGGCGTCATCCGCAACACGGGCGGACACGGCGACGTACGTGGCGACGGCGGGTACGTTCGCCGGGTAAGACGGCTGGGCGCGCGACAACCCCAAGAGCGATTTGCGGTCGCGGGGGATGCCGACGGGGCGCGGTGGGTGCCGACCGTTGGTCGGCCGGTGGTAGCGGTGGGTGCCGACCGATGGTCGGCACAGGGACGCTCATCCACGCGTGGCGTGGATCTACTGCACGATGGCGACGCCGAATGGAAGACGAGTAACCTGAAGACCTGCCGTTACCGCCAGCGCGTCCAGCGCCTGTTCCGGGCGGTCGATGCGCAACGCAGCACTCACTGCAGGCAGACGTGACAGATCGCCGCGCACGAAGGTCGGCCCCGCGCGATAGCGCCCCACCCACTGCAACGCATCGGCAACGGGGACCTGCTCCAGCAGCAGCTCGCCCTGGCGCCAGGCGCCGACGCTGTCGGCGGTCACGTCAGCCCGTCGCATGACCCCGCCACGTTCAGTGTAGACGGCACGCTGCCCCTGCTGCAGGTAGGTCCAGCCACCGTCGGCCGGGCTGGCCACGCGCACCCTGCCCTGCCCAACCTGGGTTTCCACCCCCTCGTCTCCACGCGCCACGGTGAACGCGGTCGAGATGTCCTCGACCAGGCCATTGCCGGCGCGCACGCTGAAACGCCGCTGTGCATCCGGGCTGACCTCGAACCAGGCGCGCCCGCGCAGCAGCTCGACCTCGCGGGCGTTCGCATCGAAGCGCACGGCAATCGCACTGTCCGCATCCAGCACCGCCCGACTGCCGTCGGGGAGCCGCACGTGCTGCACCTGATGCGTGCTGCGATGATCGGACTGCAGGCGCAGCCACGCCTCCGGCCATGCCACCAGCATCGCCAGCATTGCCGCCACAGCCATCGCCCAGCGCAGTCGATGCGGCCCACGCCATCGGCTGGCCCCGGCGGCCTGTGGGCGCGGCCCGACACTGCGCCACAACGCGCGCTCGTGTTCGAAGGCCCTGCGGTGCCCCGGCTGTTGCAGCCAGTGCTCGAACGCCTGCATGCGTGCATCGCTGATGTCACCCGAGGCCAGCCACGCGATCCAGTCCCGGGCTTGTTCGGCCAGGGCATCGTCATTGGCGGCGGGCTGCATGTTCGGCGGGCTGCATGTTCGGCGGGCTGCATGTTCGGCGGGCTCATCCGCTGGCGGACAGGCGCATTCAAGCGCAGGCGGGGAACTAGACCGCATCCACGGTCCAGTGATCAAGACGTCTGCGCGAAGGCCAGCCCCAAGCCGGCGCGCTCATCGACCGCTGCGCGCCCAGGCCAGGCGCTGCAGCGCGGAGCGCACATGATTCTCGACGGTGGTCACCGACACCCCCAAGCGGCGTGCGATCTCGGCCTGGGTGAGGCCCTGCAGGCGGTTGAGCTGGAAGATGGTGCGGGTCGGCTCCGGCAGGTGACCCGCCGCATCGAGCACCCGCTGCAGCTCATCCTGTGCCATGGCCTGCTCCTCGGTGGAGATCACCTCGTCGGCCCCCCACAGGTAGTGGTCGACCAGCAGCCGGTTGCGGCGGCTCGATTCGCGGCCGTGGTCAGTGGCAAGGTTGGCGGCCAGCCGATACAGATAGGCCCGCGGGTTGCCGATCGCCTGGCTGTCACCGACCCCACGGGCCTTGAACCAGACCGCCTGGATCACGTCCTCGGCGCCGTTGTCGCCCCCGAGGATGCGCTGCACCCGGCGCAGCAGCGCGGGCCGCTCGCGGATCAGCAGCTCAGTGAGGGAGGCAGCATTGGAGGACATGCGCGGAGCCGGGACGACAGACGGGAGGCACCGCGCATGCTACTCCGGTAATGCGAATAAGTCACATTCGTATCGTTGCCGGGACTACAGGCAATCAACCAGTGCGTCGTACGTATTGGCAGTCGTGCCGGGCAGCGGCGCGTGCAACGCATCGAACCCGTCCCCCGTTTCCCACACCTGCAACAGGGTTTCCAGGCGTGTTCCGGTTGCCAGCGGCAGCACGCAGGCATAGCGTCCGCGGTTGACCGTGATCAGGCCGCTGGACTTTACCCTGGTGTTGCTACCGGCGAAGGTCCATACACACTGGACAACCACCCCCGTGGCCTGGTCCACGGAACAGCGCAGGCGCATGGCCCACAGATTGATGTACTCGCCCTCGCAGAAGGTATCGCCACATACCTCATCGAAGCCACGCACCAGTTGCCGCTCGGCAGCAAGGAAACGCTCGTGGCCGCCCCCCGGGCCGGCGTAATCCCGCGCATCGACGAACGCAGGCGCAGCCTGCGCGACACCGGCGCACGGCAGGCTGACAGACAGCACGCCGCACAACAGCCAGCATCTACGGAAGCTCCCCATCAGCCCACCCTCCCCTGCGTGCGCAGGCATTCAGGCAACCCATCGAAGATGCCGTGGTCAAGCCCAGGCAAAGGCGCGGTCAGGCCGCCCGGCGCTTCCAGGGAGGCGTAGAACGCGTCGACGGGCACCCCGGGCTGCATTTCGACCGGACAGACCCAGCTCCCGTTGTCGATCCGCACGTGTCCCGTGTCGGGCTCAACCTCCAGCTCGCTGGCGGCCACCACCCAGACACAGCGCTGCACGGTGCCGCGGTGGGCGAGCACGGCGCAGCGGAACTCCATCACCCGGTAGTTGCTGTAATCACCTTCACACAAGGTGTCGGCACACCATGCGGCGAATCCGCCGGCGACCGCGTCCTCCAGCGCAAAGGCACGGTCCCATCCGGCCTCGTCGGAGGGATAGTCAATCAGGTTGACATGCAACCCGCGCGCGAGCGCGGGCAGCGGCGCCAGCAGCAGCAAGGCACAACAGCCCAAGCGGTTCCAGTTCATGGCAAGTCTCCTTGGCAAGGACGTCCAGCCTGCCGCGGGGACCGGGTCGAACCCATCGGGAAACCCCGCTCTGGCTCCTCCGCGATGGCCGAGCACCCAGGTCGGCCCTGCCCTACCCTGCACAGCGCCCGGCAAAGGCATAAAATGGTGAGCTATCCGTCTATATCCCCACCTGGAGCACACCATGGGCCTGGAACTCGTCTCGCCCGGCAAGAACCCGCCGGAAGAAATCAACGTCATCATCGAGATCCCGAAGGACTCGGAGCCGGTGAAGTACGAAGTGGACAAGGAAACCGGCGCGATCTTCGTCGACCGCATCCTGTCCACCCCGATGCGCTATCCGTGCAACTACGGCTACGTGCCGAGCACCCTGTGTGGCGACGGCGATCCGGCCGACGTGCTGGTGGTGCTGCCGCTGCCGCTGGTGCCGGGCTCGGTCGTGCGCTGCCGTCCGGTCGGCGTGCTGAAGATGAGCGATGAGGCAGGCAGCGACGAGAAGATCCTGGCCGTGCCGGTCTCGAAGATCTTCAGCGGCTACGCCCACGTCGAAGACATCGCCCAGGTCTCGAGCCACTGGCTGGAGCGCATTGGCCACTTCTTCGAGCATTACAAGGACCTGGAGAAGGGCAAGTGGGTCAAGCTGGACGGTTGGGGTGGCGCCGCTGAGGCCAAGCAGATCCTGATCGAGGCGCACCAGCGCCATCTCGACAGCAAGGCCTGAGCCTGAACCGCATCGCTCCGGCGATACCCTGCCGGAGCGATGCGGGTCACGTTTCATGACGACGGCACATCACTCTTGCTGCCGTATTAGGTAAATTGCGTCACTTCACACGTCATCGACATCCATCGTCGAGACAGCCAGGGGAACGTGTCGTGCGTATTCTGCTTGTTGGGGATGCAGCCAGCCTGCCGGCTGAGCTGACCGAATTCATTGCCGATCTTGGGGAAGACTGGCAGCCGCTGACCGCCGCCGATGGCCAGACCGCGATGACCGCGGTGGCCACGCAGGGCGTGGACGCGGTGATCGTCTGCCCGCAGTTGCCCGATCTCAATGCCACCACGCTGCTGGGCCAGATCCGGACACTGCGCCCGGAAACCATCCGCATCGCGCTGGTCGATGCGCACCATGGCAACCGCCCGCCGCCGGCGCGCCTGATCGGTGTCGCCCACCGCTTCCTGCCGCTGCCGCTGGCGCCGGAAGTGCTGCTGGAGGCATTGACCAGCCTGGAAGAACTGCGCGAAGTGCTGGACAGCCCGCGCCTGCGCGATGCCATCGGCCGTATCGAGAAACTGCCATCGCCACCGCACCTGTACCTGAGCCTGACCCAGGCCCTGGAACATGACGACGATACCGACAGTGCCGATGTGGCCAAGCTGGTCGCCGCCGATCCGGCCATCGCGGCCAAGGTGCTGCAACTGTCGAACTCGGCTTTCTTCAGCCAGGGCCGCACCATTGCCGACCTGCGCACCGCGGTCACCCGGCTGGGCCTGGCCACGCTGCGTGACCTGGTGCTGGCCAGCGAAGTGTTCTCCGCGCCGACGCTGTCGGCTGCCGAGCGCAACTCACTGCAGCAGCGCGCCCTGCTCGCCTCCCGGCTGGCCGCGCGCCTG
>NZ_JAOCGL010000032.1:0-36003 GCF_029842485.1 Stenotrophomonas sp. GD03777 | reverse complement strand
AGGGCCACACCCACGCGCTGCAGCTGCTGGCCGACGTGCGTGCCGCCGGCGTGCCTGCCCAGCTGTGGATGCTGGGCACCGACGAACCCGGGCGCGAGGCCTACGTGGCTGACCTGCGCCGCCAGGCCGCGGCACTGGGCGTGGCCGAGGCCGTACAGATCAGCACGCCTACCGTCCGCATCGCCCAGGCCTACGCCGCCAGCGATCTGGTGCTGCAGCTGTCAGACAAGCCGGAAGCCTTTGGCCGCACCGTGGTCGAGGCGCTGTCGGTCGGTCGCCCGGTGCTGGGCTGGGACCACGGTGGCGTCGGCGAACTGCTGCTGCAGCTGCAGCCCAGCGGTGCGGTGCCGCTCGGCGACGCGCGCGCGCTGGGTGAACGTGCGCTGGCCCTGCTGGCGCAGCCGCCGTCCCTGCCGACCCGCATCCCGTTTACCCTGCAGGCCATGCAGCGCGATACCCTCCGCCTCTATGCCGATTTCGCCGGCTGACCCCGCTGCCATCGTGCGCGACGACCGTGCCGGGCGCTGGGCGCCCTGGTGGGTGCTGGCGTACGTGGCGATGTGGCCGCTGCCGGGCATTGCCGAAACCGTGCTGGGCCTTGGCGCGGTCTATGCTGCCGCGCGCATGGTGATGCGCCGGCTGCAGCGCCGTCCGCACCTGTTGAGCACGGCGGCGTGGGCGCTGACCTCGATCCTGTTCCTCGGCTACTGGCTGCCGCAGGCGTTTTCGGCCATCGATGCGATCGACCCTTCGGCCTCGTGGACCAAGGCGGCCGCCGGACTGCGCTACCTGCCCTTCATGTGGCTGGTGGCGATCGCGGTGGCCACGCCGGAACGGCGGCGCTTGACCTTCGGTGGCCTGGCGCTGATCACCGGCGTGTGGACGCTGGACGCGCTGGTGCAGGCGCTGGCTGGCACCAGCCCGTGGTTCTGGTCGCTGGAACACCTGAAGCTGGCCGTGAGTGGCCACGCGTTGTGCCCGGCCGACGAAGCCGCACTGGCCGACCGCCTCAGTGGCGCGCTTGGGCCCTGCAATCTGAAATTCGGCCAGGTGCTGGCCAGCCTGTCACCGTTCCTGCTGCTGCCGATGGCGCAGCGTTTCGGCAATGCAGGGTGGCTGCTGGCCGCTGCAACACTGGGGTGCGTGCTGCTGCTGGCAGGTTCGCGCGCCTCGTGGATCACCTTTGTGCTGGTGCTGGCCTACAGCGGCGTGCGCCAGTTCGGCTGGAAGCGGCTGCTGCTGCTGGCCCTGGTGGCAGCGCTGGGTACGGCCGCACTGACAGCGGGCGTGCCGCAGCTGCGCGAGCGTGTCGCGCGCACGGCGCAGGCATGGAACGAAGACGGGCAGGGCGTTGACGAGGCGCTTTCGGGGCGCGCGCGCATCTGGACCGCAGCGGTGTGCATGATCGAGGAGCATCCGGTCAACGGTGTCGGTGCGCGCGGCTTCCGCGATGCGTATCCGGCCTGCGTGTCAGATGAGGGTCCCGCCGTGTGGGGCAGCCAACCGGCGTTGCACGCCCACCAGATCGTGCTGGAAATCCTTGCCGAGACCGGCGTTCTGGGCCTGCTGTTGTGGTTGGCGGCGGTGGCGCAGGCCTGGCGGGCCTGGCGCTATGCCCCGGCGGCTGCGCGTGATCGCGCCCGACCGGCGATGCTGGCGCTGGCGGTTACGGTGTTCCCGCTCAATACGCACCTGGCGTTCTATTCCGCGTTCTGGGGTGGCCTGACGGTGCTGCTGGCAGCCCTGTTCGCCGGCAGCCTGCTGGCGCGCGACGCAGATGATTCCCCGCCGGTGAAGTGACCGCGCATCCGCGCATGGTAGGGATCAACCATGGAGTCGATCAGTAGATCCACGCCATGCGTGGATGAGGCTTTCCCGACCTGAACACGGTGACATCTCCACTATCGGTGCCCCGGCAGTTCGCGCACGCTGGAGGCATGGCCAGCCCCAGACTTCGCTACGGTCGGTATTCCCGATCCGGCAACGTTTATTCATTGACCACAGCAACCCTCGGCCGCGAACCGTTGTTCGCCGATGCGGCAAACGTGGCGATCCTTATCGACACCCTGCGCTTCGTAGAGCGCAAGGGCTTCAGCCACAGCCTCGCCTGGGTGGTCATGCCCGACCATCTGCACTGGCTGATGGAGCTGCGCGGAGGAACCCTGGCCGAGTGTATGGCCCTGCTCAAATCACGCAGCAGCCGACTGCTGAACCGGCGATTGGAGCGACGAGGGGCGCTGTGGCAGCACGGTTACCACGATCATGCCGTACGCAGCGATGAATCCCTTCATGAGAAGGCGATGTACATCCTGGCCAATCCGGTCTGTGCGGGCCTGGCCGGCACGTTGGGTGAGTACCCGCACGCATGGTGCCGTTGGCCGTTGTAGGTGCCGGCACCCGGATGTAGAGCATCCACGCATGGCGTGGATCTACTTCAGAATGCTCCGCGTCATCAAATTCACGCCATGCGTGGACGAAACCCTCCCGCCCCACCTTTATTTGTAGAAATCACTCCGGCCGCCGGGCTGGCGCTTGAAGCGGCGGTGGATCCACAGGTACTGGTCGGGAGCCTCGCGCACCATCGCTTCGATGGCCTGGTTAACCCGCGTGGTATCGGCTTCCACATCCTCGCTGGGGAAGTTCTCCAGCGGCGCGCCGATCTTCAGGAAGTACTTTCCGCCTTCGCGCCGGTGGAAGTACGGAATCACCGCACAGCCGGTCATGCGCGCCAGCTGATGGGTGGCGGTGATGGTCGAAGCGGTGTGGCCGAAGAATGGCACGAACACGGTGTCCTTGCCCCGCATGTCCTGGTCTGGCGCGTACCAGAGGAAGCCGCCCTTCTTCAGGTGGCGCACGGTTGCGCGGATGTCCTCGTTGGCGAACATCGCCTTGGCATAGCGCAGGCGGCCGAACTTCACCGCCCACTCGTACACCGGGTTCTTGTGCTTGCGGTACATGCCGGAAAGATCGACGTAGTCGCACAGCAGGCGGCCGCACATTTCCAGGGTCATGAAGTGGCCGGAGACCAGCAGGACGCCGCGGCCTTCGGCCTGCATCTGCCGCAGGTGTTCCAGGCCTTCGATCCGTACCTGCGGGCGGATGCTGTCGATGCTGCCCCACCAGGCGCGGATGCACTCGAACACGCCGACGCCCAGCGCATCGAAACTGTCGCGCACCAGGCGCTGCCGCCACGCCTCGTCCTTCTCGGGGAAGCACAGCTGCAGGTTGACCTCGGCGGCGCGGCGGCGGCTGCCGAGCAGGCGCCAGGTGATCCAGCCGACGCCCCGGCCCAGCGCGCGCTGCAGCATCCACGGCAGGCGGGCGATGGCGAAGGCGCCGAACATGGCGGCGAACATCGGCCAGTTGCGCGGATCGCGCAGCGACGGGCGGACGGCGGTGGAGGCATCTGACATGGGGCCATTCTACCAAGGCGGCCGCGTGTCTTTCCCGGGGGGCTCCCGTATCCTTGCCGCATGCGTAAAGACCCTGTCGAATGGATCCTGCGCGGCCTGTACTCGGTCGTGCTCTACATCCTGCTGCCGATCACCGTGTACCACCTGGTCTGGCGTGGCTTCCGGGTCCGTGAGTACTTCCGGCGCTGGGACGAACGCTACGCCTCCTATCCGCAGCCGACCGGCCAGCCACGGGTGTGGCTGCACGCGGTCTCGGTGGGCGAGGTCAATGCCGCCGCGCCGCTGGTCAACGCCCTGCGCCAGCAGCGCCCGGACATCCGCTGGGTCATCACCACCATCACTCCGACCGGCTCCGAGCGCGTGCGTGCGCTCTGGGGCGACGCGCTGGACCATGTCTACCTGCCGTACGACGTGCCGGGCAGCGTCAATCGCTTCCTCGGCCATTTCCAGCCCAGCCTGGCGCTGATCCTGGAAACCGAGTTGTGGCCGAACATGCTGTTCGGCTGCCGTGACCGTGGCGTTCCGGTCTACATCCTCAATGCCCGGTTGTCGGCGCGTTCGCTGCGCGGCTACCGGCTGCTGGCCGCATTGATCCGCCGCGCCCTGCGCACCGTCACCTGCGTGGCCGCGCAGTCGCAGGACGATGCCGAGCGCTTCGTGCAGCTGGGGGCGGAGCCCGGCCAGGTGCAGGCACTGGGCAACCTGAAGTTCGACATCACCACGCCGGACGTGCAGGGCTTCGTCGAACAGTTCCATGCACGGGTGCCGGCCGCGCGCCCGGTATGGATCGCCGCCAGTACCCATGATGGCGAAGAGCAGGCGGTGATCGACCTGCACCGCCGCCTGCGCCAGCAGCATCCGGATCTGCTGCTGCTGTGGGCACCGCGCCATCCCGAACGTTTCCCGAAGGTGGAAGCGCTGGCGCGCGAACAGGGCTGGAGCGTGGCGACCCGCCGCGTGGACCAGTGGCCGCACGCCGCCACAGACGTGTTCGTCATCGACACCCTCGGCGAGCTGATGCCGTTCTACGCCTGCGCCCAGGTCGCCTTCGTCGGCGGCAGCCTGCAGGCCATCGGTGGCCACAACCTGCTGGAGCCCGCTGCGATGGGAACCGCGGCGGTGACCGGCCCGCACCTGCACAACTTCGCGGAAATCTCCCGGCGCATGCGCGAGGCCGGTGCGCTGCTGATCGGCGAAGATGCGCAGGCGGTGGGCGACCTGCTGCAGCATCTGCTTGAAGATGCGCAGGCCCGCGAAGACATGGCGCGTGCGGGCTGCACGTTGGTCAGCAATGGCCGTGGCGCGCTGCAGCGCACGCTTGCGCTGGTCGCACCGCACCTGCCACCACCGCGCGAGTGATCCCGGCAGCGCGGCGTCGGCGCTGCGCTGCGTTGTCGTGATCAACTTCATCAATTCTGCTTAGCGACGATTTTTCTGTCGTTGCTGGACCGACCCTGCCGATGGCAGCGTGCCTGCCATCACATCGTGGCGCACGCAGCACCGATTCCGATTCCGCAGGACGACGCAGGCTGCCAGCCTGCTGTCGACCGCGCTTGGGCGGATATCAAGGGAACTTGCGATGGACGGCGACAGGGGCAGGGACGGCACCGGTGGGGCGCGCTTGGGGATGGACCACCTGGCTGTGGTGGCACTGACGCTGCTGGTGGGCGGCAGCGTGATCGCGCTGGTGGGCCAGCACACGGCGGCACAGGCTGGCCCGGCCATCGTACTGAGCCTGTTGCTGGCCGCACTGGGGGCTGGCCTGGTGCTGTGCTGCCTGCAGGATCTGGTGCTGCGACTGCCGGCGGCCGATGGCCTGTACGGACTGTTGGCCGCCAGCTGGGGGCCACGGGTGGCCATCGTTCTGGGCGCGATCCTGTTGCTTGAGCTGACGGCGACCACGGCGGGCGCGGCACAGTCCATGGCCCGCCATGTACATGCCGTGCTGGCTACCGGAGGCCTCCATGCCAACGACTGGCTGCCCGTGCAGGTAGCGGCGGCCATGGGTCTGCTGATGTTGAGCGCGCTCGCGTTGCTGCCGCCGCGGGGTGTGGCTCTGGCGGCCTGTGCGCTGCTGACGGTGAAGATCGGTGTGGGGGTGTTGCTGCTGGCGCTGGCGGCGCGTCATGTGCACTACGGGCATTGGATTCCCTGGCTGCCTCCGGCGACCGCACCGTATCGCTTCGGGCTGGGGGGCGTGCTGGCGACTGCAGTGCCGCTGCTGGGCATATTTGCCAGCGTGGGCCTGGCACTGGGCTTTCCTGCGCTGCGCCGCCAGGGCGCGATGTGGCAGCCGGCGGTGCTGGCGCTGGTCTCGTTGCTGGCGATGCTGCTGCTGATCGTGCTGGCAGCATTGCAGGCCGGGCTGGTCGAGTTTTCCGCGCTCGCCAGTACCCGGCCACTGGCGGTTGCGCTGCAGGTGCACCCCCAGCTGCAGTGGATGCTGCCATTGTTGCCCCTGGCCGGGGCAGCGGGCCTGGCCGCCCTGCAGTTGGTGCTGCTGATGCTGGCCGTCCGGTTGGCCACATCGTTGTGGCCCCGCGCAGCTGACGCGGCGGGACGATCCCGCACGCGCCTGAGCGCAATGGTGGTTGCGCTGCCGGCGGTGATGCTGGTGCTGGGGCTGCCGCAGGGCACCTTGCCGGCGCTGCCGGGTCCGGCAACGCTGGTGGTCATGGCAGCGCTGTGCCTGGCGGTGCTGCGGCGTCGGGATGACACCCGGCAAGGCGCAGCCGGCTGCGGGCTGATGATGTCGATGCTGGCCCCCTTGGCAGCCGTGCTGTGCGCGCTCGCGGCGTTGGAACGCCTGCGCGCATGGCCGGGCTGACGGTTCGTGGGGCCACGCCGGGGCGCGCGCGTGTGGATGCAGCATCTGCAAAAAAGCCACCCTCGCGGGTGGCTTTTTCGTTGCAGGGGCGACGACTCAGTGCGTGGTCGTGGCCGGGTTGCCCGCGTCCTGGGTCAGCAGCCGATTGACGTCCTGCAGTTCGGCCACGTCCAGCGCACCCAGCGACTGGCTCAGCAGCAGGCGGTTCTGCAGGAAGGTGTAGCGGGCCTGGGCATAGTCCAGCTGTGCCGAGAACAGGATGCGCTGGTTCTGGATCACATCCAGCACGGTACGGGTACCGACTTCCAGGCCGACCTGCGAAGCGTCGTACGCGCTCTGCGCCGAGACCACCGCCAGGCGGCGGGCTTCCACTTCGCTGATGCCCTGAACCAGGGTCTGGTAGGCATTGCGGGTATTGCGATCCAGGGCACGCTTCTGCTGCTCGTAGCCGTCCTGGGCGATGTCACGCTGCGCCAGCGCCTGGCGCACGCCGGACTGGGTGGCACCACCGGAGAAGATCGGCACGCTCAGGGTCAGGCCGATGCTGTTGGTGCGCGCATCCGGCGACAGCGAGCCGGCACCGGTGCTGTCGCCCCAGGTGGCGCTCTTGCCCCAGCTGCCGCCCAGCGACAGGGTCGGGTAATGACCACCACGGGCAGCCTGCACGCCGGCTTCGGCGGCACTGACCTTCAGCTCCTGCGCCTTCAGCGCCGGATTCTGGGTGGTGGCCTGCTGCACCAGCTCGTCGATGTTGCCGCGGTTGGCCGGCACTTCCGGGCGGAAGTCCGCCGGCAGGCCACGCAGGTTGGTCACCGGCTGGCCGGTCAGTTCGGTCAGGGCCTGGTAGTTATCGGCCAGGGTGTTCTGCGCGATGATGGTGTTGGCGCGCGCCTGGTCGTACTGGGCGCGTGCTTCGTGCACGTCGGTGATCGGCGCCAGGCCCACTTCCAGGCGCTTGTCGGCGAAGTCGAACTGCTTCTTCGCGGCCGCTTCATTGGTCTGTGCGGCGTTCAGCGATTCGATCGCCACCAGCACATTGAAGTAGGCCGCCGAGGTGCGCACGATCAGGTTGTCGTTGGCCGATTCGAGGGTGAAGTCCGCCGCCTTGCTCAGCTCACGCTGCGAGCGCAGGTTGTTGATCTGGGTCCAGTTGAACAGCGTCTGGCTGCCGTCGATCGTGTAGGTGCGGCGCTTGTTGGTGAACGAGCCGGAGTTGGCGTCGGCGTTCGGCTCGCTGCGCGTGCGGTTCAGCGCGGCCTGGCCGTTGATCTGCGGCAGCAGGGCGGCACGCGCCTGCACGGCGCCTTCCTTGTCGTACAGCCGGGTCGATTCGGCGGCCGACAGCTGCGGATCGCCGTTGCGGGCCATTTCGTAGACCTGCAGCAGGTCGGCGGCATGGGCGGACAACGGCAGCAGGGCAGTGGCCAGCGCAACAGCGAGGGATCGGCGGATCATTGCGGCTTCCTTGGACTCAGAGGTGGAACTGGGGGGCCGGGGCGGCACCACGCAGGTAATCGATATCGGTCTCGAACAGGGACTCGGAGCTACCGTCGGCCTTGACCAGCAGGGCCTCCATCGCCGGCGAGCGGCCGTGGATCACGAACAGGCGGCCACCCGGACGCAGCCACGAGGCGAACTGTGACGGCACCACGTCGACCGCACCAGTGACACAGATCACGTCAAAGCGGCGTTCGGTCTGCCAGGACAGGGCATCGGCCACTTCCACGCGGACGTTGGTGCCCAGGCCGGAGGCGTCCAGGCGGGCACGCGCAGCGGCGGCCAGCTCCGGGTCGATTTCCAAGCTCAGCACATCGCGCGCCAGCGCGCCGATGCAGGCCGACAGGAAGCCGCTGCCCGTGCCGATTTCCAGCACTTCGTCACCCGGCTGCAGGTCCAGTGCCTGCAGGGTACGGCCCTCGATGACCGGCTTCATCATCTTCTGGCCGTGGCCGATCGGCAGTTCGACATCGGCGTAGGCCAGTGCCCGGTGCGCGTCGGCGACAAAGGCCTCGCGCGGCAGGCGGGCCAGGACGTCGAGCACCTTGATGTCCAGCACGTCCCAGGGACGGATCTGCTGTTCCACCATCAGTTCGCGGGCGTGGGCGTAATCAATCGTCATGAGGTTCAAATCCAGCGCAGTGGGCCGGCCATTTTACCGGTGCCGGAGGCCGGCGGCGCGCCCAGAGCATCAGCTGCCGGGGGCCGGGGTCGCAGTGCCGGAAGTCATCGCGACCTCCGGTTCGTTCAGTTTTGGTTATTCAGCCGTTCCGGCCCCTCGCGGCGCGTAGGCGCGCAGGAAGAAGTCGATGCTGGCGGTCACGTGGGCAAGAGGGTCGCATTCCACGGGTGACAGTGGCATGCCGCACATCATATGCATGTGCACTTCGCCCTTGACCAGGGTCAGGAACTGCTCGCCGGCCAGAGCACAGTCGGGGATATCCAGTTCGCCACGTTCGGCGCGGGCACGCAGGAAATCGGCCAGGGCCTCGCAGGTACGCTCGGGGCCGGCTTTCCAGAACAGCGCGCGCAGGCGTTCGTCGGTCTCCGGCGCCATCATCATGCGCTGGATCGAGATCGCCGCGTCGGAGGTGATCAGCTCGAAGAAGGCCAGGCCGATACCGATCAGCTGGTCGCGCAGCGGGCCGTCCGCGTCGGCTACGAACAGCGCGTCGGGCAGCATTTCAATGCACTTTGACTGCACCGCCTCGGAGAACAGCGTCTCCTTGTCGCCGAAGTGGCTGTACACAGTCAGCTTCGAGACGCCGGCCTGAGCGGCGATGGTGTCCATGCTCACGCCGGTATAGCCCTGTTCGATGAACAGTGCCTTGGCTGCTTCAAGGATCGCCGCGCGCTTGCCGAGGTCCTTGGGGCGCCCGGGTCCGGCGGCCTTGGCAGCGGGCTTGGCCGACGGCTTGCGGGAAATGTGGGAACTCATCGCGGCAATACTAGACCAAGCGGTTCGATATTTATACTATACCGGCCGGTTTATTAAATTGGGCCGGCAGTCGCGGCTCCTCCCTTAGTTGCAACCCTGCGTTTTCAGGACGTTGACCGATGAAGATCGTGCGCTGGATGGGCGGTATGGTGTGGATGGCTGCGCTGGCAGCCTGTTCGGGGCAGGAACAGGCGCCACCGGCGGCCGTACCGGTGCTGGTGGTTCACCCCGGCGAGCAGGCCGGGCAGGCGCCGGCGGCGTTCCCGGGCACGGTGCGTGCGCGACAGGAAAGCCCGCTGTCGTTCCGCGTTGGCGGCAACCTGGTCAAGCGCCACGTCGATGCCGGGCAACGGGTGAAGAAGGGCGACGTGCTGGCCGAGCTGGACGTGGCCGACTTCGCGCTGCAGGCCCGTGCCTCGCAGGCGCAGCTGGCGGCAGCCGAAGCCGATCTGGTGCGCGCCCGCGATGACCTCAAGCGTTACCAGGTGCTGGCCGACCAGCAGCTGGTCAGCCGCTCGCAGCTGGACCAGCATTCCGCCGCGTTCAAGGCCGCGCAGGGCCAGGCCAACGCCGCCCGCGCCAACCTCGATGTGCTCCGCAACCAGGCCGGCTACGCACAGCTGCGTGCGCCGGCCGACGGTGTGATCGCCAGCCGCGAGGCCGAGGCCGGGCAGGTAGTGTCCGCCGGGCAGACCATCTTCAACCTGGCCGCCGACGGTGGCCGCGAAGTGCTGATCGACCTGCCCGAGGCCACCATCCGCGACTATGCTGTGGGCCAACCGGTCGAGGTGGAGTTGTGGAATCGCCCCGGCCAGCGCCTGCCGGGCACGATCCGGGAGATCGCCGCCGCTGCCGATCCGCAGGCACGTACCTATGCGACCCGGGTCAGCCTGCCCGCCGATGCGCTGGCCGACGTCGAACTGGGCCAGAGTGCACGCGTCTACAGCAGCGCCGGTCGCCACGGCACCCTGCAGCTGCCGCTGGGCGCGCTGCAGCGTGGTGCCAACGGTGCCGCCAGCGTATGGGTGGTCGATCCGGGCAACAGCACGCTGAAGGCCGCAACGGTTACCACCGGTGCGTTTGGCAGCGAGACGGTACCGGTACTGTCGGGCGTGAGCGGGGGCGACTGGGTAGTTGCTGCGGGTGGCCACCTGCTGCGGGCCGGCCAGCCGGTGATCGCCGTGGACCGGCAGAACCGTCCCGTGCTGAAGCCGGTTACGCCGGCCGCTGCCGCCAAGGCCAGGGAGTAAGCCGGTGCGCCGCTTCAATCTTTCCGAGTGGGCGTTGTCCAACCGCCCGCTGGTGCTGTTTGCGATGCTGGCTTTCGCGCTGATCGGCGCATGGTCGTACAAGCATCTGGGCCAGTCCGAGGACCCGCCGTTCACCTTCAAGGCGATGGTGGTGCGCACATTGTGGCCGGGGGCGACCGCCGAGCAGGTCTCGCGGCAGGTGACCGAGCCGCTTGAGAAGGCGCTGATGAATACCGGCGAGTACGAGTTCATCCGCTCGTACTCGCGCCCGGGCGAATCGCAGATCATCTTCATGGCGCGCGACAGCCTGCGTTCCAGGCAGATCCCGGACCTGTGGTACCAGGTGCGCAAGCGCGTGGGCGACATCCGCCCGACGCTGCCGCGCGAGATCGTCGGTCCGTTCTTCAACGATGAGTTCGGCGACACCTACGGCAACATCTATGCGTTGACCGGCAAGGGCTTCGACTACGCGGTGATGCGCGACTACGCCGACCGCATCCAGCTGGAACTGCAGCGGGTGCCCGACGTCGGCAAGATCGACCTGGTCGGCCTGCAGGACGAGAAGGTGTGGATCGAACTGTCCAACACCCGGCTGGCCACGCTGGGCGTGTCGATGCAGCAGGTGCAGCAGGCGCTGGCCGACCAGAACGCAGTGACCGGCACCAGCTTCTTCGAGACCGCCACCGATCGCGTGCAGCTGCGGGTGACCGGCCAGTTCAACGACATCGAAGCGATCCGCCAGTTCCCGATCCGCGCCGGCGACCGCACCGTGCACCTGGGCGACATCGCCGAGGTCAAGCGTGGCTTCGCCGATCCGGCGTCGCCGAAGATGCGCTTCATGGGCGAAGAGGCGATCGGCCTGGCGGTGGCGATGAAGGATGGCGGTGACATCCTCAAGCTCGGCGCCAACCTCGATGCCGAGTTCGAACGCCTGCAGAAGACCCTGCCGGCCGGCATGCAGCTGCGCAAGGTGTCCGACCAGCCGCAATCGGTGGAAGAGTCGGTCGGCGAGTTCGTGCAGGTGCTGACCGAGGCGGTGGTGATCGTGCTGCTGGTCAGCTTCTTCTCGCTGGGCCTGCGCACCGGCCTGGTGGTGGGCGTGACCATCCCGCTGGTGCTGGCGATGACCTTCTTTGTCATGCACTACTTCGACATCGGCCTGCACAAGATCTCGCTGGGTGCATTGGTGCTGGCGCTGGGACTGCTGGTGGACGATGCGATCATCGCGGTGGAGATGATGGCCACCAAGATGGAGCAGGGCTACGACCGCCTGCGCGCCGCCAGTTTCGCCTGGGAGTCGACCGCGTTCCCGATGCTGACCGGCACCCTGATCACCGCGGCCGGCTTCCTGCCCATTGCCACTGCGGCATCGAGTACCGGTGAATACACCCGCTCGCTGTTCCAGGTGGTGACCATCGCGCTGGTGGTGTCGTGGATCGCAGCGGTGCTGTTCATCCCTTACCTGGGCGACAAGATGCTGCCGGACCTGTTCAATCCGCAGCCGCCGAAGCCGGGCAGCCTGTCAGCGCGCTGGCACGCCAAGCGCCAGCAGTGGGCCGACCGCTATCCGGCGCTGGCCAATCTGATCGCGCCGCCGCAGCACGGGCACGACCACGATCCGTACCAGCGCCCGTTCTATCGTAGTTTCCGTCGCTTCCTCGATACCTGCCTGCGGCATCGCTGGTGGGTGATCGCGGCGACCATCGGCCTGTTCGTGTTCTCGCTGATGATGTTCCGCTTCGTGCCGCAGCAGTTCTTCCCGGACTCGACCCGGCCGGAACTGATGGTGGACATCGAGCTGGCCGAGGGCGCCTCGCTGCGCTCGACCCAGGCCCAGGCCGAGAAGCTTGAGAAGCTGCTGTCCAGCCGCGAGGGCATTGCCAACTACGTGTCCTATGTGGGCACCGGTTCGCCGCGCTTCTACCTGCCGCTGGACCAGCAGCTGCCGGCGACCAACTTCGCCCAGTTCGTGGTGCTGGCCAAGGACATCACTTCACGCGAAAGCACCCGCGACTGGCTGCTGCACGAGGTGATCCCGAAGTTCCCGGACGTGCAGATGCGCGTGACCCGCCTGGAGAACGGCCCGCCGGTCGGCTATCCGGTGCAGATGCGCATCTCCGGCGAGCACATCGAGAAGGTGCAGGCGATCGCGCGGCAGGTCGAGGCCAAGGTGCGGGAGAACCCGCACGTGATGAACGTCAACCTAGACTGGAGCGAGCCGAGCAAGGTGGTGCGCCTGGTGGTCGACCAGGAGCGCGCCCGCGCGCTGGGCGTGAGCAGCGCCCAGGTCAGCCAGTTCCTGTCCAGTTCGTTGGCCGGGCAATCGGTAAGCGTGTATCGCGAGGGCAATCGCCAGATCGAGATGCTGCTGCGCGGGCCGGCCGATGAGCGCAATCAACTGGAGCTGCTGTCCAGCCTGTCGATGCCCACCGCCAACGGTGGCAGCATCACGCTGTCGCAGGTGGCGACGATGGAGTACGGCTTCGAGGACGGCATCATCTGGCACCGCAACCGGTTGCCGACGGTGACCGTGCGCGCCGACATCAGTGATGGCATGCAGGCGCTGGACGTGGTGCATCAGATCCTGCCCACACTGGACGGCATCCGTGCCGAGCTGCCCAGTGGTTACCTGCTGGAAACCGGCGGTACCGTGGAGGATTCGGCGCGTGGCCAGAACTCGATCAAGGCCGGCATGCCGCTGTTCCTGGTGGTGGTGGCCACGCTGCTGATGCTGCAGCTGCGCAGCTTCTCGCGTGCAGCGATGGTGCTGGTGACCGCGCCGCTGGGCATCATCGGCGCGACCCTGTTCCTGCTGCTGTTCCGGGCGCCGTTCGGCTTCGTGGCGCTGCTGGGCACGATCGCGCTGGCCGGCATGATCATGCGCAACTCGGTGATCCTGATCGACCAGATCCAGCAGGACATCGATGCCGGGCATGACCGTTGGCATTCGATCATCGACGCCACGGTGCGCCGCTTCCGCCCGATCGTGCTGACCGCACTGGCAGCCGTGCTGGCGATGATTCCGCTGTCGCGCAGCGCGTTCTACGGCTCGATGGCGATCTCGATCATGGGCGGCCTGATCGTCGGTACGGTGCTGACCCTGGTGTTCCTGCCGGCATTGTACGCGGCGTGGTTCCGGGTGAAGCCCGATGAATCCGGGGCGTGATGCCGACCGGGGTCGGATCCCTTTCCCTCGGGGAAAGGGCTCTGACCCCACCCATGCCGGTTGCTCCCTTCCCAGGTAGGTGCCAACCTTGGTTGGCACGGATGGATGCATTCACGCATGGCGTGGATCTACTGCAGCTGCAGGCCGCTCCGCAGCACCGGCAGCAGCCATTCGATGAACACCTGCACGCGCAGCGCACGGTGCTGCCGATGCGGCTGCAGCAGGGTGACCGGCAATGGCTGTGCGACGTGCTGTGGCATCACTTCCACCAGCGCGCCGGATTGCAGCTCGGCCTGTACGTCGTAGCGCGGAATCTGCAAAAGACCCAACCCCGCCACACAGCACGCAATCGATGCCTCGGCGCTGTTCACACGCACCCAGCCAGGCATCGGCAGCGTGCGCAGTTGGCCGCCGTCCTGCCACTCCCAAGGTTCCACCCGTGCCGTGGTCGGCGACGCGTAGTTCACCGCGCGATGCTGCGGCAGGTCGGCAGGATGCTGCGGCACGCCGTGTTCGCGCAGGTAAGCCGGCGCCGCAACGTTGGCAAAATCCAGTTGGCCCAGCGTGCGCGCCACCAGGCTGGAGTCGCCCAGCTGGCCGACCCGCAACACAGCATCGCAACCGTCCTCGATCAGGTTCACCGCGCGGTCGCTCATGCCCAGGTCCACTTCCACCTGAGGGTAGCGGGCGAAGAAGTCTGGCAGCGCCGGTGCGATGATGCGGCGGCCGATGCGGCTGGGTACGTCGATCTTCAGCAGCCCCGACGGCTGGGCGTCGACCTGGAGGAACAGCGATTCGGCGTCCTCGACCTCGGCGATCAGGCGCAGGCAGCGGGCATGGAACACGTCGCCGTCGTGGGTGGTGGACACCCGCCGGGTCGAGCGCTGCAGCAGGCGGGTGCCGAGCCGCTGCTCCAGCTCCGCAATGGCTGCCGAGACAGTGGAGCGGGGCAGGCCGAGCTGGTCGGCGGCGCGGGTGAAGCTCGCGCACTCCACGACCCGGGTGAAGATGCGGAAGCGATCGATCCGGTCCATTGTTCGCTGACTCTGGAAAGTTAAGTCAATGTGGCGGGCTTTATCCGCTTTTTCTGCACGATATCGTCGTCAGGGCAGGGTTGCCACCCCGGGCAGCCCCCTCCCGAGACCGAAGCCATGACCGAGCATTCCCTCAAGGGCAAGACCGTGCTGATCGCCGGTGGCGCCAAGAACCTGGGCGGCCTGATCGCCCGCGACTTCGCCGCACAGGGCGCCAAAGCCATCGTCATCCACTACAACAGTGCCGCTACCCAGGCCGATGCAGAAGCGACTGTAGCCACGGTGCAGGCCGCCGGCAGCAAGGCGGTGGCCCTGCAGGGCGACCTGACGTCGGCGGCAGCGATGGAGCGCTTGTTCGTCGATGCCGTGGCCGCAGTCGGCCGTCCTGACATCGCCATCAATACGGTGGGAAAGGTACTCAAGAAGCCGCTGCTGGACATCAGCGAGGCGGAGTACGACGAGATGAGCGCGGTCAATGCCAAGGCCGCGTTCTTCTTCCTGAAGGAGGCAGGTCGCCACGTCAATGACGGTGGCCGCATCTGCACCCTGGTCACCTCGCTGCTGGGTGCGTTCACGCCGTTCTATTCCAGCTATGCCGGCACCAAGGCGCCGGTCGAGCATTTCACCCGTGCGGCGTCGAAGGAGTTCGGCGAGCGCGGCATCTCGGTGACCGCGATCGGTCCCGGTCCGATGGACACGCCGTTCTTCTATCCGGCCGAGAGCGCCGATGCGCAGGCGTATCACAAGACTGCGGCGGCGTTGTCGGCGTTCACCCGCACCGGGCTGACCGACATCGCCGATATCGTGCCGTGGATCCGCTTCCTGGTGACCGATGGCTGGTGGATGACCGGGCAGACGATTCTGGTCAATGGTGGGTACACCACCAAGTAAGCAAAGCCATGCATGGCGTGGCCCTACCGCGCGGGAACCGAATCATCCACGCATGGCGTGGATCTACCGCTGTGGTAGGTGCCAACCTTGGTTGGCACGGAGTCGGGCAGTGGCCACGGGCCACCTGTAGAGCCGTGCCATGCTCGACTCTACAGGTGTTGCCCGATGGATCAGCCCAGCTTCGCCAGCACCGCGTCGGTTGCCGCGGCGGTGCTGACGGCCTGGCCCTTGGCCGCAAGGTCGGCGGTGAACACGCCGTCATCCAGCACCGCATGCACGGCGGCTTCCACGGCTGCCGCTTCGGCCTCCAGCCCCAGCGAATGGCGCAGCAGCATCGCGGCGCTGAAGATTGTCGCGTACGGATTGGCAATGCCCTTGCCGGCGATGTCCGGGGCCGAACCGTGGATGGGCTCGTAAATGCCCACCGCACCCGGCTCGCCCAGCGAGGCCGACGGCAGCAGGCCCAGCGAACCGGCCAGCATCGAGGCCTCATCGGTGAGGATGTCGCCGAACATGTTCTCGGTGACGATCACGTCGTACTCGCGTGGCTTGGCCAGCAGGTGCATGGCCATCGAGTCGACCAACTGGTGCTCCAGCGCCACGTCCGGGAACTCCTCGCGGCCGATGCGTGCGGCCACGTCGCGCCACAGGCGCGAGGTTTCCAGCACATTGGCCTTGTCCACCGAAGTGACCTTGCCGCGACGCTGCTGGGCCAGGCGGAAGGCGCTGCGCAGCACGCGCTCGATTTCGGCCACGGTGTAGCGGCACAGGTCGCTGGCGCTGTCGGCGTCGCGGGTCTTGTCGCCGAAGTAGATGCCGCCGGTCAGTTCACGCACCACCACGAAGTCCACGCCCTGCAGCAGCTCGGCCTTGATCGGCGAGGCGTGCAGCGCGGCCTCGTGGGTACGCACCGGGCGCAGGTTCGCATACAGGCCCAGCGCCTTGCGGATCGCCAGCAGGCCCTGTTCCGGGCGCACCTTGGCGTTCGGGTCGGACCACTTCGGGCCGCCGACCGCGCCCAGCAGCACCGCATTGGCGGCCTGGCAGGCGGCGAGGGTCGACGCCGGCAGCGGTTCACCGTGGCGGTCGATGGCAATGCCACCGATGTCGTGCTCGCTGAAGGTGAAGGTGTGGTTGAAGCGTCCGGCGACCGCCTTCAGGACGGCAACTGCCGCGGCGGCCACTTCCGGGCCGATGCCATCACCGGGCAGGACAACAATTTCAGCGTGCATGCTCACTCTCGTAACGTTCGATTTCAGGGACACGGCCCAGCAGATACCCCAACTGGTCGACGCCTTCCAGCAGGCAGGTCTGCGAGAAGCCATCCAGCGGGAAGGAATAGACCTGGCCATCGGGGGTGCGCAGTTCGCGCGCAGCCACGTCGATGGTCAGCGCATCGTCCGGGCGCTGCATCAGCGCCTGGACGTCGGCCTCGTCCAGCACGATCGGCAGCAGGCCGTTCTTCAGCGCGTTGCCGCGGAAGATATCAGCGATCTCGCTGCTGACGATGGCACGCAGGCCCAGGTCGGTCAGCGCCCATGGCGCGTGTTCGCGCGACGAGCCGCAGCCGAAGTTGCGGCCCGCCAGCAGGATGCTGCGGCCGGCGTTGTGCGGCTGGTTGAAGGCGAAGTCGGCCACCGGCGAACCATCAGCTTGCCAGCGCCAGTCGTTGAACGCGTTGCGACCCAGCCCGGCACGCTCGGTGGTGGACAGGAACCGCGCCGGGATGATCTGGTCGGTGTCGATGTTGGTCTGGCGCAGCACCACGCTGGCCGAGGTCAGGGTACGGAAACCGGCCATCACGCCACCTCCTGTGCGAACAGTTCGCGGGTATCGGCAACGTGCCCGTTCACCGCCGCCCATGCGGCGCTCATCGGCGAGGCCAGCAGCGTGCGCGAACCGGGGCCCTGCCGGCCTTCAAAATTGCGGTTGCTGGTACTCACGGCCAGCTGGCCGGGGGCGACCAGATCGCCGTTCATCGCGATGCACATCGAGCAGCCCGGCTCGCGCCATTCGGCACCGGCCGCGCGCACGATCTCATGGATGCCCTCGGCCTCGGCCTCGCGCTTGACGATCTCCGAGCCCGGTACCACCAGCATGCGTACGCGCTCGGCAACACGACGGCCGCGCAGCACCTGTGCGACTTCGCGCATGTCGCTCAGGCGGCCGTTGGTGCACGAACCAACGAACACTACGTCCACCGGTGTGCCCGCCAGCGCCTTGCCGGCCTGGAAGTGCATGTAGTCCAGGCCCTTCTGTGCGGCGGCATCGTTGGCGGCGGGAATCGGCGCATCCACGGCGATCGCGGTACCCGGATGCGTACCCCAGGTCAGGGTCGGGCGGATGTCGGCGGCGTCGATGTGCACTTCGCTGTCGAAGCGCGCGCCGTCATCGCTGCGCAGCTGTTGCCAGCGCGCCACGGCAGCGTCGAAGTCGGCGCCCTTGGGGCCGCGCGGCGTAGCGGCGACGAAGTCGAAGGTGACCTGGTCGGGCGCGACCATGCCGGCGCGTGCACCGGCCTCGATCGACATGTTGCACAGGGTCATGCGCTGTTCCATGTCCATCGCTTCGATGGTGCTGCCACGGAACTCGATCACGTGGCCGGTGCCGCCGTTGACGCCGATCACGCCGATGATGTGCAGGACCACATCCTTGGCGCCGACGCCGGGTGCCAGCGCACCGTCAACGGTGATCGCGAAGGTCTTGGCCTTGCGCTGCAGCAGGCACTGCGTGGCCAGCACGTGGCCGACCTCGCTGGTGCCGATGCCGAAGGCCAGCGAGCCGAATGCACCGTGGGTGGAGGTGTGGCTGTCGCCGCAGACGATGGTCATGCCCGGCTGGGTGAAGCCCTGTTCCGGCGCAATGACATGGACGATGCCGCGGTTGTCCGAGGCCATGTCGAACAGTTCGATGCCGTGCTCGGCGCAGTTTCGCGCCAGGGTGGCGACCTGTGCCTCGGAAGCGGCGCTGGCGTAGGGCAACGTGCCGTCCGCCGCAGCCGGCAGGGTCGGCGTGGAATGGTCCATCGTCGCCTTGGTGCGGTCCGGCCGGCGCGGCGACAGGCCGCGCTCGCGCAGTTCAGTGAACGCCTGCGGCGAGGTGACCTCATGGATCAGGTGCAGGTCGATGTACAGCACGGCGGGTGCGCTGTCGGATTCGGGAACCACCACGTGGGCGTCCCACAGTTTGTCGTACAGGGTGCGGGGTGCGGAAGTCATGCGTATGCCTGGCAGAAGTACGAGATAGCGAACATCAGTAAAGAAAGCGGAACGGTCAAGTCAGCGACGGCGGGCGAGCACACGCAGGCGCACGTAGTCGGCCAGCGCCTGGCCGGCGGCATTGCGTGGCAGGTCGGCCAGCAACGCGGTGGCAGCCTCGCGCACGGTGGCGCGGGCCTCGGCGGGCAGGTCATCCAGCAGCGGCGCGGCGAATACCCGCAGCCAGCCGGCCACGCCGGTCGGCAGTGGGGTCGGGCGCGGCGTGCATTCGATCAGTTGCACCTGGAAGCCATGCTGGCGCAGGCGGTCGGCATAGGCATCGGCGGTCGGGAAGTACCACTGGAAGGTGCTGGCGCCATGGCCGTGGGCCACGCGTGCGGCCTGTACCGCCGCGACGATCGTGGCCACGTTGCCATGGCCGCCGAACTCGGCGACGAAGCGGCCACCGGGGCGCAGCGCGCGACGCACGCCTTCCAGCACGCGGTCCGGGTTGCCCATCCAATGCAATGCGGCATTGCTGAAGACCGCATCGAACTCGCTGTCGAACGACAGCGCGTGGCCGTCCATCACCTGCGCGTCGACGCCACGTGCACGGGCGGCGATCACCAGTTCCGGCGACGCGTCCACGCCGTGGATGCACGCGCCGCTCAGGGCCAGCTCGGTGCTGAGCACGCCATCGCCACAGCCCAGGTCGAGGATGCGCTCACCGGCGCGCGGATCGAGCAGGCGCGCGACCGCGCCACCGAGCAACGGTACGAAGCCGGCATCGATCGCATAGTCCTGGGCGTTCCACTGCTGGCCAGCGGCTGCGGTAGGAGTGTCGAAGGCGCTCATCTCGGGTTCCTCAGGCGGTGGCAGGGGTGGGAACGTCGGTGCTGCTGTGGGCGGTGGCCTGGCGCTGGCGCAGCAGGCGGTTGGCCACATCCAGCCAGGCCAGCGCGGAGGCTTCGATGATGTCCTTGCTGGTGCCGGTGCCGTCGTACTCCACGCCGTCGTGGCGCACGCTCAGATTGGCTTCACCGCGCGCATCGGCGCCGATGCCGACGCTGTGCACCTGGTAGCTGTCCAGCATCAGCTGCACGCCGGTGGCAGCCGACAGCGCGCCGAACAGCGCATCGACCGGGCCGTCGCCCTGCGCGGTCTCGGCCACGCGGTTGCCGTCCGGGTCGGACAGTTCGACCAGTGCGTTGGCGCGGCTGCCGACATCGCTGATGGTCATCGAGGCCAGGCGGTAGCCCTGTGCGTTGGAACCGCCCTGCATCAGCGTCTGCAGATCGGCATCGGTGACCACGCGCTGCTGTTCGCACAGGCCCTTGAACTGCTCGAACACCAGCTTCAGTTCGTCTTCGTCCAGCCAGAAGCCCAGTGCACGCAGGCGTGCTTCGACGGCGGCGCGGCCACTGTGGCGACCCAGCACCATCTGCGAATCTTCCCAGCCCACGTCTTCCGGGCGCATGATTTCGTAGGTGCCGCGATGGCGCAGCATGCCGTGCTGGTGGATACCCGATTCGTGGGCGAAGGCATTGGCACCGACGATGGCCTTGTTGCGCTGTACCGGCATGCCGACCAGGCGCTGCAGCAGCTGCGAGGTGCCGACGATGCGCGGGGTGTTGATCGAACTGTCCTGTTCGTAGAAGGCCTGGCGCACCTTCAGCACCATCGCGATCTCTTCCAGCGAACAGTTGCCGGCGCGCTCGCCGATGCCGTTGACGGTGCACTCGACCTGGCGTGCACCGCCTTCGATGGCGGCCAGCGAGTTGGCCACGGCCAGGCCCAGGTCATTGTGGCAGTGCGCGCTGAAGATCACGTTGGCGGCATTCGGCACATCGGCGACGCCGGCGATGACCTGCTGGAACATCGCGCGGATCTCTTCCGGCGTGGTGAAGCCGACGGTGTCGGGCAGGTTGATGGTGGTGGCGCCGGCGGCAATGGCTACGCGCGAGACTTCGATCAGGTAGTCCAGCTCGGTGCGGGTGGCATCCTCGGCCGAGAACTCGACATCGTCGATGTAGGAGCGAGCCAGCGAGACGTGCTTGCGTACCGATTCCAGTACCTGCTCGCGGGTCATCCGCAGCTTGTGCTCGCGGTGCAGCGGGCTGGTGGACAGGAACACGTGCAGGCGCGGGTTGGCTGCGGCCTCCAGGGCACGTGCCGAGGTCTCGATGTCGGCCTGCAGGCAGCGCGACAGCACGGCCAGGCTCAGGCTCGGGCGGCGCAGTTCGCGGCCGATCAGCGCCATCGCCTCGCGGTCGGACTGCGAGCTGGCCGGGAAGCCGGTCTCGATGATGTCCACGCCCAGTTCGTCCAGCGCACGCGCCATCACCAGCTTCTGCGGCGGGCTCATGCTGCAGCCGGGGGACTGCTCGCCGTCACGCAGGGTGGTGTCGAAGATGCGGATGCGCGGGGTGGTAATTCGTTCGATGGTGGTCACAGGGAAATCTCCTCGACAGCGGGCGTTGCGGCTTGCAGGTGGGAAGGGGAAGGCATGGGGGAGGGCGGCGCGCTGGCCTTGGCGGGCGAGCGGGGTGTTTCGCTGCGCCGTCGCCGTGGCTTGCGTGGCGGGCGCGGTCGGACGTCGGTAAGCAGGCCGGCCAGCACGCCGGCATCGATGTTCCCGCCGGACACCACCGCGCACTTGCGGCGGCCCGCGACGCGGCGGCCAGCGGCCAGCGCCAGCGCGCCGGCACCCTCGGCAATGATGTGTTCTTCCAGTGCCAGCCGGACCAGGGTTTCGCGCAGTTCGGCTTCGCGCACGATCACCACATCGTCCAGCAGCGAGGTGCACAGGCGACGCGTCAGGAAGCCGGGGATCTTCACCCGCACGCCGTCGGCCAGCGAGGCGACGGGGGCGATCTCGCGCACGTCGCCGCGGATCGCGCGTGCCATCGAATCCACGCCTTCCACCTGCGCGCCGACCACGCGCACGCCCTGTGATTTCAGCGCCAGTGCAACGCCGGAGGCCAGGCCACCGCCGCCGATCGGCACGATCACCACGTCCGGCGCGTGCGCGGCCAGCTCGATGCCGACCGTGCCCTGGCCGGCGATCACGTCGGCATCGTCGAACGCGGACAGGAAGCGGTAGCCGTGGCGCTGCGCCAGTTCGACCGCGAAGGCGTAAGCCTCGTCATAGCTGTTGCCGTGCTGGCGCACCGTCGCGCCCCAGTGGGCGACGCCGGCGATCTTGGTGGCGGGTGCACCATGCGGCATCACAGTGATGGCCGGCACATCCAGGCGATAGGCCGCCCAGGCCACGCCCTGGGCGTGGTTGCCGGCCGAGGCGCAGATCACCGGCCGGGTGTCGCCGCGTTCGCGGCCGGCCAGCAGTGCATTCAATGCGCCGCGCACCTTGTAGGAACCGGTGCGCTGCAGGTTCTCCAGCTTCAGCCAGGTACCGAAGCGTTCGGCGTGGTGCAGCGGGGTGGGCGGCAGGAAGCGGCGCAGGCGGGCCTGCGCTGCCAGTACGTCGGCGACGCTTACGTCGCCGACATCGCTTTCCTGGCTGGCATCAGCGGCCGGCATGGGCCACCAGCGGGGTGCAGGCGACCGCCGCATGCGGGCACGGGCGGCGAAGAAGACGCCTCCGTACCGGCACCGTGGTCACTACGGTACGGGTGTTCATACGGATGCTCCTTCCACGGCGGTGACCTGCACGGACACGCAGTCGTAGATCTTCTCGATCTGCCGGCACAGCGTTTCCGCCGGGCGCTGGCCATCCACCACCAGTTGCAGGTGCCAGCGGCCATCGTCGGCGGCCACCGGCGCACCGCTGATCGCACGCGGCGCGAAGCCACGGCGCTCGGCCATGCCGATCACGCGCAACAGCGCGCCTTCGGCCGGGTGCAGCACCAGGTCAAGCCGGTAGTGCATTGGGGATCTCCTGGCGGGCATGGGCGGGGTTGCTTTCCAGCATCGTGCTGTTGGCGGTGTTCGGTGGCACCAGCGGCCATACGTTGGCGCGTGCATCGATGGCGACGTGCAGCAGTGCCGGGCCGGGTTCGGCCAGCAGCGCGGCCAGGCCACCCTCGACGTCATCCCGAGCGTCGATGCGGGTGGCGGAAATGCCGAACACCTGCGCCAGCGCCACGAAGTCCGGGTTGTCGGACAGGTCGATCTCGCTGTAGCGCTCGGCGAAGAACAGCTCCTGCCATTGCCGCACCATGCCCAGCGAACTGTTGTCCAGCAGCACGATCTTCACCGGCAGGCGGCAACGCGCGATGGTCGCCAGCTCCTGCACGTTCATCATGAAGCTGCCGTCGCCGGACACCAGCACCACGGTGCGATCGGGGCAGGCGAACTGCGCACCCATCGCGGCCGGCAGGCCGAAGCCCATGGTCCCCAGCGCGCCACTGGTCAGGTGGTTGCGCGGGTGGTTGAAGCGGCAGTGCTGCGCCACCCACATCTGGTGCTGGCCGACGTCGCAGGCGATCACCGCATCGGCCGGGGCCAGTTCGCTCAGGCGCTTCAGCAGCGCCGGGGCGTAGATGTGCTGGCCCGGTGCGTCGTAGCGCGCTGCGAAACGATCGCGATGCTGTGCACAGCGCTTGCGCCATGCGTCCTGGTGGGCCTTGGGGGAGGGGAAGGCCGCACGCAGGGCGCGGATGGCATGGCCGACATTGCCAGGCACAGCGACATCGGCGCTGCGCAGCTTGGAGATCTCATATGCGTCCGCATCGATGTGAACGACGCGGGCGAACGGTGCGAACTCCGCCAGCTTGCCGGTGGCACGGTCGTCGAAGCGTGCGCCCAGCACCAGCAGCAGGTCGCTTTCCTGCACCGCCATGTTGGCCGCGCGGGTCCCGTGCATGCCCAGCATGCCCAGCGACTGCGGATGGCTGGCTGGCAGTGCGCCCAGGCCGCGCAGCGTCATCACGGTGGGGATGGCACTGGCCTCGACGAAATCGCGCAGGTCCTGCACCGCATCACCCAGCGCGATGCCACCGCCGGCGTAGACCACCGGCTTCTCGGCCGCGGCCAGCGCGGCAATGGCTTCGGCAATGGCGGCCTCGGCCGGCGCCGGCGGTGGTTCGACGCTGCTGGGCGCATGGGCCGGCAGATGGCTGGCGTCGGCCAGCTGCACGTCCTTGGGCAGGTCGATCAGCACCGGGCCAGGGCGACCTTCGCGGGCGATCCGGAACGCATCGGCCACCACGCGCGGCAGGTCATCGACGCTGCGCACCAGCCAGCTGTGCTTGACGATCGGCATCGTCAGGCCGAACACATCCAGTTCCTGGAAGGCGTCGGTGCCCAGCAGCGGCGTGCCGACCTGGCCGGTGATGCAGACCATCGGTACCGAGTCCAGCATCGCATCGGCGATGCCGGTGACCAAGTTCGACGCGCCCGGCCCGGAGGTGGCCACGCAGACGCCCACCTGGTTGCTGGCGCGGGCGAAACCATTGGCGGCCAGGGCGGCACCCTGCTCGTGGCGCACCAGGATGTGCTTCAGCGACGAGTCCACCAGCGCGTCGTAGAACGGCATGATGGTGCCACCGGGATAGCCGAACAGCGTGCGGACGCCTTCGGCCTCCAGCGCCTGGGTCAGCCAGCGCGCGCCGTTGGGCGGCGCGCTGCGGTGTGTGGAAGAGTTCATGGGGGAACCTTGCAAAGCGGGTGGGGGAGGGCCGCGCGGTTACGCGGCCTGTCCTTGCAACCAGACCATCTTGGCGCGCAGTTCCTTGCCCACCTTTTCGATCGGGTGCTCCAGGTCGGCCTGCTTGAACCTGTTGTAGTTCGGCAGGCCCGCTTCGTACTCGGCCACCCAGTTCTTGGTGAAGGTGCCGTCCTGGATGTCCTTCAGTACTTCCTTCATGCGTGCCTTGGTGCCGGCGTCGATCACGCGCGGGCCGCTGACGTAGTCGCCGTACTGCGCGGTCTCGGAGATGAATTCCAGCATGCGCGAGATGCCGCCTTCGTAGAACAGGTCGACGATCAGCTTCAGCTCGTGCAGTACTTCGTAGTAGGCGATCTCCGGCTGGTAGCCAGCTTCCACCAGGGTCTCGAAACCGGCCTGCACCAGCGCCGACGCACCACCACACAGCACCGCCTGCTCGCCGAACAGATCGGTCTCGGTCTCTTCCTTGAAGGTGGTCTGGATCAGGTTGGCGCGGGCACCGCCGAGGCCGGCCGCATAGGCCTGGGCATGCTGCGCGGCCTTGCCGCTGACGTCCTGGTAGACCGCCCAGATGCACGGCACGCCACGGCCGATCTCGTACTCACGGCGCACCAGCGCACCCGGGCCCTTCGGCGCGACCAGCACCACGTCCAGATCGGCGCGCGGCTCGATCATGCCGTAGTGCACGTTCAGTCCGTGGGCGAACAGCAGGCACGCCCCCTGCTTCATGTTCGGCGCCAGCACATCGTTGTAGAGCTTCTTCTGCACCATGTCGGGGGTCAGCACGGCGACCAGATCGGCGTCCTTCACCGCATCGGCGGGCGCGACCACGGTGAATCCATCGGCCTGGGCCTTGGCTTCGGTCGGACCGCCCGGACGCAGGCCTACCACCACGTCGAAGCCGGATTCGCGCAGGTTCAGTGCGTGGGCGCGGCCCTGGCTGCCGTAGCCGATGACGGCGATCTTGGTCTGGGGCAGGTCGTTGGTGCTCATGGGGGAGGTTCCTTGCGGTGGGAAGAAAAAAGAACGGCCGGTCGTCGAGGTGACGTGCCGGCCGGTCAGGGGAAAGCGGTGGAGGGGGCGCCGCGCATCGCACAGGCACAGCCACCACGAGGCGTGGTGCTGCAGGTCCGGGTTGTGCGATGAGCGTTGGTCATGGTGGTTGCGTCTGAAACCAGGTTCTGAAATGAAAAAACCCGCACCGGGGCGGGTGCGGGTTTTTGAAGAGTTCCGGTGTGTCTGTTGCTTACACGCTGGCTCGTCCCGCACCTGTGGGTTGGGTAATAAGTACGAGCACAAGAATCGAACGCAGCGAGGCGGCGCCGATGGCGGCGGCTTCGATGTGGGTTCGCGGTGGCGTGTTGTGATGCAACATGCGATCGAGAGAAACACAGGCGTTTTGGCGGTGTCAACCCTCACGACAGTTTTTTTATCGGTTTCCAGTGAGTCCAGCGAAATCGCTTGCGCCGCAAGGATGGTTGCCACTGAAAGTGTTTCAGTGAACCCGAATTCACTCCTTTCAACACGCTTTTTGCGCGGATTCCGGGTCGCTGTTCGCCATGCTGGGGCGGACCCTGGTCGGCACCCCCGAAAGGCCATCGCCCATGACCTCTGCCCGATACCGCATGAAGGCCGCAGCGGCGAAGATCGCGGAACCACCTTCCACCGGAACCCGACCGTGTCCCGACGCCTTGCCCGCTCCCTGCTCGCCGCCGCCGTGCTGGCTGCCGTGCCTGCACTGTCCATCGCCGCCGACCGCATCACCGGCCACGCCTTCGCCACCCGTTCGGAGGTGATCGCCCCGCATGCGATGGCGGCTACCTCGCAGCCGCTGGCCACCCAGATCGCGCTGGACGTGATGAAGGGCGGCGGCTCGGCGGTCGACGCGGCGATCGCGGCCAATGCCGCGCTCGGCTTGATGGAGCCGACCGGCAACGGCATCGGTGGCGACCTGTTCGCCATCGTCTGGGACCCAAAGACGCAGAAGCTCTACGGCTACAACGGCTCGGGCCGCTCGCCGAAGTCGCTCACCCTGGCCGAGTTCCAGCGTCGTGGCCTGAAGGACATCCCGGCCACCGGCCCGTTGCCGGTGTCGGTGCCCGGTGCGGTCGACGGCTGGTTCGCCCTGCACGACCGTTTCGGTCGCAAGCCGATGGCCGATAACCTGGCGCCGGCCATCCGCTACGCCCGCGAGGGCCACCCGGTGGCCGAGGTGATCGCCTACTACTGGGACCGTTCGGTGCCCAAGCTGTCGCAGTACCCGGGCTTCAAGGAGCAGTTCACGATCAACGGCCACGCCCCGCGCAAGGGCGAGATGTGGAAGAACCCGAACCTGGCCAGCACCCTGCAGAAGATCGCCGACGGCGGGCGCGACGCCTTCTACAAGGGCGAGATCGCGCGCACCATCGGTGACTACTTCAAGGCCAACGGTGGCTACCTGAGCTACCAGGACATGGCCGACCACCACGGTGAATGGGTCGAGCCGGTCAGCAGCAACTACCGTGGCTACGATGTCTGGGAGCTGCCACCCAACAGCCAGGGCATCGCTGCGCTTCAGATCCTCAACGTGCTGGAAGGCTACGATTTCTCGAAGATCCCGTTCGGCTCACCCGAGCATGTGCACCTGTTCGTTGAGGCGAAGAAGCTGGCCTTCGCCGACCGTGCGCGCTTCTACGCCGACATGGCATTCCAGCCGGCGCCGGTGCAGAAGCTGATCTCCAAGGAGTACGCCGCGCAGCGCCGCGCGCTGATCTCGATGGACAAGGCCTTGAAGGAAGTGCAGCCGGGCACACCGAAGCAGCTGGAGGAAGGCGACACGATCTACATGACGGTGGCCGACGCCGACGGCATGATGGTCTCGTTGATCCAGTCCAATTACCGCGGCATGGGCAGCGGCATGGCGCCGCCGGGGTTGGGCTTCATCCTGCAGGACCGCGGCGAGATGTTCGTGCTGCAGAAGAACCATCCCAACGGATACGCACCGGGCAAGCGCCCCTTCCAGACGATCATTCCGGCGTTCATCACCAAGGGGGGCAAGCCGTATGCCAGCTTCGGCGTGATGGGCGGCGCGATGCAACCGCAGGGCCATGCGCAGATCGTGATGAACCTGGTGGACTTCGGTATGAACCTGCAGGAAGCCGGTGATGCGCCGCGCATCCAGCACGAAGGCTCGACTGAACCGACGGGTCAGGCCACGGCGATGACCGACGGTGGTGAAGTGAATCTGGAAACCGGCTTCCCGTACGAGACCGTGCGCGCGCTGATGCGCAAGGGGCATCGCATCGTGTTCGCCGACGGTCCGTACGGCGGGTACCAGGCGATCATGCGCGATCCCGAGACCGGGGTGTACTACGGGGCTTCGGAGAGCCGCAAGGACGGGCAGGCGGCGGGGTACTGAGGTTTCCCGGCCACCGGGCTGAGCCCCCTCGCGGCTGAGCGCTGGAGCAGGTCCATGCGCTGGGGCGTGCGGGTGGGAGTGTCGGGGGACGCCGTAAATACGTCCTTGTAGGCTTAGCCGCGCCATCCATGGCGCGGATACCCCCGCCACTCCCACCCGCACGCCCCCCGAAAATTTCCGTGCGCGTCAGCCACGGAAGAGAAGGAAGAAGATCAAGAGCAAAGGCAACAGCGACAGCCGCGCGCTGTGGGTTGGGGTCGGATCCGTTTTCCGAAGGAAAACGGATCCGACCCCTTCTTGTTTTCCGATACACCTGATCCACGCATGGCGTGGATCTACTGCCGTCACTGGGAGATCGTCGGAGGCGGGGAGGGGGCAGATGGCGGGACCGTCCACGGCATGGATGCCGTGGCCGAGCCTACAGGGACGTACTTGCGGCGTGTCCCGCCATCTGCCCCCTCCCCGCCAAGCAAGCAGAAGCCCAGAGCCGCCTTGGCTTCTGCACTTGCACTTGCACTTGCTTGAAAAAGCGGTACAGCCGCAGGCTGCAAAACACCCTCAATCCTGATCGTGCGCGCGTGCGGCCTCGGCCTGCGTCTCCTCCTGCGCCGCCATCTCGCGTGCAATCCACGCATCGATCATGTGCCGCTGGCGCTGCGCCTGCCGCCGCTCCCGGGTGTATTCCTGGTCCAGCACCCGGTACAGGGACACCATCACAAGAAGCATCAGCAGCGCGAACGGCAGCGCAGCGATGGTGATCATGCCCTGCAGCGCCTCCAGTCCCCCTGCCAACAGCAAGGAACCCGCCACGAGCGCAATGCCGACACCCCACGCCACTTTGTGCTTGCGCA
The DNA here is from genome assembly GCF_029842485.1 of Stenotrophomonas sp. GD03777. Classification (NCBI taxonomy): domain Bacteria; kingdom Pseudomonadati; phylum Pseudomonadota; class Gammaproteobacteria; order Lysobacterales; family Lysobacteraceae; genus Stenotrophomonas; species Stenotrophomonas sp. GD03777. The sequence goes on along the minus strand of NZ_JAOCGL010000032.1, from coordinate 7,413 downwards.
ATGGCTCGCCCGCGTCGTCCGTGGACATGCTGGCCAGCACAAGTACCGCAGAATCAGCCGAGGTCACGAAGAAGATCATCAGTAGCACCAGCGCAATGCACGACAGCAGCAACGGCAGCGGCATGCTGTCGAACATGGTGAACAGCACCGTTTCATAGCCGTTGCCCAGTGCCTGCAGCAGGTCGGCCTGGCCGAAGATCTGCATCCAGATCGCGGTGCCACCGAACACCGAGAACCAGAAGAAGCCCAGCAGCGTCGGTGCCAGCACCACGCCGATCACGAACTCGCGCACGCTGCGCCCGCGCGAGATGCGCGCGATGAACGAACCCACGAACGGTGCCCAGGAGATCCACCAAGCCCAGTAGAAGATCGTCCAGTCCGCGACCCAGGTGCTGGACGAGAACGGTGACATGCGCAGGCTCATCGTCACCAGCTGATTGAGATAGGAGCCCAACGTCGTCGTGAAGGTGTTGAAGATCGCGCCAGTCGGGCCGAGTACCAGCACCAGCGCGAGCAGCAGTGCAGCCAATGCAAGGTTGAAGTTGGACAGCCATTTCATGCCGCGGCCGACGCCGCTGAGCGTGGACGCCATGTACAGTACGAAAGCCACTGCGATGATGGTCAGCTGCAGCGGCACGCCCGCCTGCACGCCGAACACGCGTTCCACGCCGGCCGCGATCTGTATCGTGCCGAAGCCCAGTGCTGTAGCCACGCCAACCGCGGTGGCGACGACCGCGGAGATGTTGACCATATGCCCGATCCAGCCACGATGGTGACGGCCGATGATCGGTTGCAACATATCGCTGATCTGGCCACGGCCGTTGCGGTTGAACTGGAACCAGGCCATTGCCAGGCCGATCAGCGCATAGATGGCCCACGGGTGCAGGCCCCAATGGAAGAACACATAGCGCATGGCAGCACGCGCGGCGTCCATGCTCTCTGGCGCCAATCCTTCGGGCGGCTTGCTGAAATGCGAGATCGGCTCGGCTGCGCCCCAGAAAACCAGGCCGATGCCCATGCCGGCGGCGAACAGCATCGACATCCAGCTGGCCCGCGAGAACTCCGGCTCGGCGTCTTCGCCGCCGATGCGCAGGTTGCCGAAGCGACCGAAGGCCAGGTACATCAGGAACACCAGGGCCAGGAACACCACCAGCAGGTACAGCCAGCCGATACCGCGGATGAGTTCGCCGAGGATGCTCTGCACCACGGTATTGAAGGGGCCGGGTGCAATACCGGCAAGCAGCACCAGCATCAGAACCAGTGCGATGGAAACACGAAACACCATGAAGGAGCTTCTCCGATCAAGGGATTGAGGGGAGCGAGCAGAGCTTGCAGCGAAGGGCCGGCGGCATGCGGCGCGAACCGGGCAGGGGCCGCGTCGGCGGCGAAGGAAGCATCGGTCGCGGGAGCGCGACGGACGTGCACGTTACTGAACGCGACGTCATGGTTCTGTTAACGAATAGCGATTGGGGTCAGATCCGGAGGCGGGCGGTCTATGCTCTAATGCACACCAAGAAGCGGGGGTACCGGGCCATGTGGCCACGGTTGAGACAGTCCCTTGGAACCTGATCCGGCTCATACCGGCGTAGGGAAGCTTTGCAATGCAGCCGTGCCCGGACTCCGCCCAAGGACCGTCCGTGCGCGGGTGCCGTGCGCCGCCGCTTCGTCCCTGACCTTCCTGGACGATGCCCGATGAACGCACAGCTCTCCGCCCTGCAGCAACAGGCCCAGCAACTCTCCGAATCCGTGACCCGGCCCATTCCCGGCTCGCGCAAGATCCACGTGCCCGGTTCGCGCCCGGATCTGCAGGTGCCGATGCGGGAGATCGCGTTGACCCGCACCCCGACGCTGTTCGGCGGCGAAGAGAATGCACCGGTCACGGTCTACGACACGTCCGGCCCCTACACCGATCCGGACGCGCGTATCGATCTGTCCGCCGGGCTGCCGGCACTGCGTCGCGGCTGGGTGGAGGAACGTGGCGATACCGAGCAGCTCGAAGGCCTGAGTTCGTCGTTCGGGCGTGATCGCGAGCACGACCCGAAGCTTGATGCCGTGCGCTTCCCCGCGCGCAGCCTGCCGCGTCGTGCACGGGCAGGCGCGAACGTCACCCAGATGCACTACGCGCGCCGCGGCATCATCACCCCGGAAATGGAATTCGTTGCCATCCGCGAGAACCAGCGGCTGGAAGCGATCCGCGATGCGGGCCTGCTGCAGCAGCATCCGGGCGAGGCGTTCGGCGCTTCGATCCAGAAGATCATCACCCCGGAGTTCGTGCGGGATGAAATCGCGCGCGGCCGCGCGGTGCTGCCCAACAACATCAACCATCCGGAAAGCGAGCCGATGATCATCGGCCGCAACTTCCTGACCAAGATCAATGCCAACATCGGCAACAGCGCCGTTTCCTCGGGAATCGCCGAGGAGGTAGAGAAACTGGTGTGGGCGATCCGCTGGGGCGGTGACACCGTGATGGACCTGTCCACCGGCAAGCACATCCATGAAACCCGCGAGTGGATCATCCGCAACTCGCCGGTGGCGATCGGTACGGTGCCGATCTACCAGGCGCTGGAGAAGGTCGACGGCCGCGCCGAAGCACTGACCTGGGAGATCTTCCGCGACACACTGATCGAGCAGGCCGAGCAGGGCGTGGACTACTTCACCATCCACGCCGGCGTGCTGCTGCGCTACGTGCCACTCACCGCCAAGCGGGTGACCGGCATCGTCAGCCGCGGGGGCTCGATCATGGCCAAGTGGTGCCTGGCGCACCACAAGGAGAATTTCCTGTACACGCATTTCGAAGAGATCTGCGAAATCATGAAGGCCTATGACGTGACCTTCTCGCTGGGTGACGGCCTGCGCCCGGGCTGCATCGCCGATGCCAATGACGCCGCGCAGTTCGGTGAGCTGGAAACGCTGGGCGAGCTGACGAAGACTGCCTGGAAGCATGATGTGCAGACCATGATCGAGGGCCCCGGCCACGTGCCGATGCAGCTGATCAAGGAGAACATGGACAAGCAACTGCGTGAGTGCGGCGAGGCGCCGTTCTATACGCTGGGGCCGTTGACCACCGATATCGCACCGGGCTACGACCACATCACCAGCGCGATCGGCGCGGCGATGATCGGATGGTTCGGCACGGCCATGCTCTGTTACGTGACGCCGAAGGAGCATCTCGGCCTGCCCAATCGCCAGGACGTGCGCGACGGCATCATGGCCTATCGCATTGCCGCGCATGCAGCCGACCTGGCCAAGGGCCATCCGGGGGCGCAGGTTCGCGACAACGCATTGAGCAAGGCGCGCTTCGAGTTCCGCTGGGAAGACCAGTTCCACCTTGGCCTGGATCCGGAGAAGGCCAAGGAGTTCCATGACGAGACGCTGCCGAAGGATGCGCACAAGCTGGCCCACTTCTGCTCGATGTGCGGCCCGCACTTCTGTTCGATGAAGATCACCCAGGATGTGCGTGACTACGCCGAAGCCGGCATGAAGGAGAAGTCGGAGGAGTTCCGCGCGGCTGGCGCAGAGGTCTACCACCAGGGATGACGAGCAGCCGGGTGCCGGCCGCTGGCCGGCGGCCGGTTGTGCAGGGGCCGGGAGGAGTGCTGGCCAGCGGCCGGCACCACCGCTCATCACGCCGCTCCCCGCTATGCTCCGCGCATCACCCTGGGGGAAGGACACCATGCCCGTTGCCATGACCACCCGTTGGCTGGCCATTGCCCGCCGTCATCCTTCGGCCTGGCTGCTGGGTGCCCAGTTGATCGCGGTGCTGCTGTACCCCGCGCTGGATGACACCGCTGCCGGCCGCGCGGCGCTGGGCATGTTCGGCATGGCGGTACTGGGCCTGGCGCTGTGGGTGGTCCAGCGCAGCCCACTGGGCACCTGGCTGGCACTGCTGCTGGCCATCCCGTCGGTGGTGTTCTCGCTGGCTGGCGCATTGCTCGACCGCAGCGCACTGCTGACCACCGCACAGTTGCTGGAGAGCCTGCTGTACTTCTATACGGCCGGCGCCCTGATTGCCTACATGCTCCAGGACCACAAGGTCACCCGCGACGAACTGTTCGCCGCAGGCGCGACATTCACCTTGCTTGCATGGGCATTTGCGTTCGCATTCGCGGTATGCCAGCAGTGGTACCCGGGCAGCTTCCAGGGCACCGGCGGAGGCTCGCAGCGCAGTTGGATGGAGCTGCTTTATCTCAGCTTCAGCTTGCTGTCTGGCGTCGGCTTGAGTGACGTTGTGCCGTTGCATCCACAGGCACGCGCACTGGTCATGCTGGAGCAGTTTTCCGGCGTGATGTACGTGGCTTTGGTGGTTTCGCGGCTGGTCGGATTGACCATGTTGCGGCGCATGTGAAAATGAACGCCAGATAAAAATTTCGCGCCCGAAAGGGCGCGAATGATGTCGCAAATTATGTGAATGCGTCGGCGAGAGAGAGCCTGATGTCGACCACGCGATAGGCGAGGTAACTTGCATAGGCTAGTATTCGCGCGCTCGATTGTTTTTGCGGTATGCGCCGATGCTTTGTGCGGAGTCTGGCTTTTCGCTGTTCCCAGGACGGGGCGGTATCGAAGGCAAACACTGCCCGGGACCTGTCTCTACTGTGTAGCAGAAAATGAACAGCAGCGAAATCCAGTTCCCGGTATCCGATCGGATCCGGATAGGAGAGTGCACCGTCACTCTGTCCTCGCGCGAAGTCGAGGTCGTCGGCGCGCGTCGCCCGCGCCGGCTGACGCCGAAGGCGCTGGGCGTGCTGCGCGTGCTGCTGCGGCAGCCGGGTCGCGTTGTCACCCGCGACGAGTTGTTCGCCGAGGTATGGCCGGACACGCTGCCGACCAACGATGTGCTGACCCAGGCCGTCACCCAGCTGCGCAAGGCGTTCAGCAACGACGACGACAACGGCCAGGCCTACATCGAAACCATCGCCAAGACAGGCTATCGGCTTCTGGTCCCGGTGCAGGTGCTGGACGATGCCGAGCCCGTGGCCGCAGGCGTCCCCGACGACGAAGGCATGGCCGCGCAGCCGGTGACCACTGCTGCGTTGCCTGCGCATCCACAGGCAGCGCGCCGCCGCTGGCGCCATATCCGTCGGCGCGTGCTGCTGGTGCTGGGCGTGTTGATGCTGGCCACGCTGCTGGTGTTGACCACGCTGCTGCTGCGTCGTGCACCGGCCGGCAGCTCGCCGGTGGAGGCTGCCGTGGAGAACGGTACGCGGGTGATCGGCAGCCCGCAGCGACCGTATCGGTTGATCACCGCAACCAGCGGCTTCGAAACCTATCCCACGCTGTCACCGGACGGTTCGCTGGTGGCCTATGAGGGCGCCAACGAGGATGGCAACGGCGGTGGCGCGATCAAGCTGCAGACCTCCGGCAACGCACCGGCGCGCCAGTTGCTGGCGCCACCGGCCGGTGCCGTCGATCGCTTCCCGAACTGGTCGCCGGATGGTCGCGAAATCGCCTTCGCGCGGTTCTCCGCCGACGGCGGCTGCCAGGTACTGATCGCCAGCGCCACCGGTGGCGCACTGCGCCAGGCCACACGCTGCGATGGCACGGAGCTGCTCAGTTTCGACTGGACGCCAGATGGGCGTGGCCTGGTGTTCGGCAGCATGGTCGGTCGCTACGCGCACCGTGGCATCCGCGTGCTGGACCTGGCCAGTGGCCAGTGGCGCGCGCTGGCCTACAGCGTCGACCAGGATGACTTCGACTACGCACCGCGTTATTCGCCTGATGGGCAATGGCTGGTGTTCGTGCGCAACCCGCAGCTGGGTGATCTGTGGCGGGTGCCAGCCGCAGGCGGTACGCCCGAGCAGTTGACCGATGAAGCGGCAGAGCTGCGCGGCTGGGCCTGGCTGGACGATGGCCGCACCATCGTCTTCGGTCGCCGTGTCGATAGCGAGGCGCGGCTCTATTACCTGGACGTCGAGCGGCACACGTTGCGCGATGCCGGCCTGGATGATGCGCAGTGGCCAGCGGTGTCGCGACGCGGTGGCATGCTGGCGTTCGTCCACCGGCGCGCGCAGTTCGGCGTGTTCAAGGTGCCGATGCAGGGCAGCGGCTCGCCCGAGCGACTGTTCGCCTCCAGTGGCCGCGATGGGCAGCCGATGGCAGCGCCTGATGGCCGCCAGCTGGTCTTCACCTCCGATCGTTCCGGCAGCTTCGCCCTGTGGTGGGCGGACATGCAGCGACCGGATTCGCTGCGTCCCATCGAAGGGCTGCGGCCGGAAGCGCGGCAGGCGCCTGACTGGTCGGCCGACAGCCGGCAGTTGCTGGTGGTTGGCCGCGATGCGCATGGGCGCACGGTGCTCTATGAAATCGCGCCACGCGATGAACGCCTGCAACCCTTGCCGGTTCCGGCCGAACAGCCGTTGCAGGCACTGTATGGCGCCTCGCCGCAGCAGCTGTTTGTGGTCGAGCGCGATGCCGACCAGCGCACGCGGTTGAGCCTGTTCGATCGCAGCGTCCAGCCCTGGCGCCGATTGGCCAGCATCGATGGGGTGTCGCAGGCGCGCTTTGACCGGAGCAGTGGCCGCGTGTTGTTCACCCGCTTGGCCGCCGGTGGCCTGTGGTCGGCGGATGCCGCGTTGTCCCCGGCCAGCGTGCAGCAGATCAGCGATGACCGGCCCAGCCGCTGGCGATACCGGGCCTGGACCGTGACCGGCAACAGCGGCATCGGCTACCTCGGTACCTCGACCACGTGTGGCACCACCTTCGTGCGCATCCAGCCCGGCCGCGAGGAGCCGGAACGTTGCCTGGACGCAGAACGGCTCAGCGCCGGCAACGGGCTCAGTGCCAGCGCCGACGGAAAGGACCTGTTCGTGGCGATGGCGGTCAGCGATGGCGCTGACATCGGCGTGATGCGGTTGCCCGAACGCCCGCCTGCACTGTTCCCCGCATTCTCCAAGTTGTTGTTGTTCAAGGGAAATGGGCCTTCGTAATTTCTTCGTCGGGATCTCGTCGCGAATTCGTGGCGATCTCGTCGGACCTTCCTGACGCAGTGCCGCCTGATTTGGCAAAACGGAGTCCTGTACTAGGCAAATCCGTGGTGCCCCCATGCGTCAACTCTCGCTGGCCGATCGCGGCCAAACTGTTTCCCTGGACCGGTCGCTCGACGACGTCGCACCGACCTGCCTGGGCGTGGCCCGGCTGGGCAGCCTGCAGACCGCCGGTTCCAGCTTCACTGTCTGGATGCAGGTGCGTGGCAGCTCGTGGGTCGAGGCCAAGGAAGGGCGCTTCCGCCTGCGCCAGGGCGAGTGGATCGCGTTCGAGAAGGAATCGCGGCCGCTGGTGCAGGCCGGTCGCAACGGGTTGTGCGTTGGCCTGAACCTGAACATCGAAGCGCTTCGCGTGCTGACCGAGATGGCCGACTGCGGCCTGTATGCAGGTCGTGGCCGGATGAACCGCACTGATGCGCGCGTGGCGCTGCGC